>JAMOUL010000119.1 GCA_027062035.1 Candidatus Aminicenantota bacterium
TAGGCTCGAGATAGTTCTTTAAGGAGGCGTATGAAAACTTCTTTATCGTAGTCAGTAAAGGGAAGATGGGCCTCCCAGACTGTATGGGAGATTATATGGTAGTAGGTTATGTCACCTGTAATTTTAAGGCGGGATGTTCTTGCCATTTTTCCTCCTCTGGGGTCTGTCCCCAAAAGTACGGCTGCCCGGCAACACCCTCAATCTCGAGGATTTCTGTCACTTAACGTGACAAAGGGACGCCGGGCTTATACTATTAGAGTAGAACAAAATTTCTAATTTTCAACTCTTTTTTCCCCTCTGTCTTTATAGGGAAAGGGAATAAACTGAACAGATGGTCTGTGCTGAATGGGTTGAGGAAATAGTTCCATTAAATCGTACACTATTTCTGGCATATCAGTGGAAACCTGAATTCCAAGCTCCCTCAGTTTTTCCACGGTTATTGGATAATCATGTGTCCACGTTCCACCTGTAAGTTTCTCTGCCACTTCCTCGGCCCTTTCCTTTAATTTGTCTCTTAAAATCTCACTCACAAAGCTTTTCATTTGAGAAACGGCCTTTTTTGATACATCCATAAGAATGAGAGTACTGTCTTCAAGATCCTTTGGCTCCTTGAGTTCAGTAGCTTTGATTATGCTTACTGCCGGGTATCCACCAATTTGTGGATCAAGTGGGCCGAGTACGGCATTTTCATCCATTATTATTTCATCGGCAGATAGAGCAATAAGTGTTCCACCACTCATGGCATAGTGTGGGACAAAAACAGTAACCTTTCCCTTATGGGCTTTTAAAGCACGGGCTATCTGTTCAGCAGCAAGAACGAGTCCTCCTGGAGTATGAATAATCAGATCTATGGGCATATCTTCCGGGGTCATCCTTATAGCTCTGAGAATCTGTTCCGAATCGTTTATGTCTATGTATTTGAGAAAGGGTATCCCGAGAAAACTCATGGATTCCTGCCTGTGAATGAGTAAAATTACCCTTGAACTTCTCCTTTTTTCAATTTCTCTTATAAGCCTTATTCGAGCCCCCTCCATCATTCGTTGTTTGATGGACGGAAGAAAAGCGAGAAAAAGAAGAAAGATCCAGAAAAGATCAAAATAGTTCATTTTTCCCTCCTTACCATGGCCTGTAATATCTATATCGTGGACGCTGTTTTTTTCTTATTAAAAGAACCATTGTCATCCCAGCAATAAATCCACCTATATGTGCCCACCATGCGACTCCTCCTGCTCCCTGAAGAGCCAATGCAGCACTTCCATTCAACACCTGCATTAAGAACCACAGAAAAATATATAAAAAGGCAGGCAATGGAATGATGTCCACAAAGAAAAAGAAGAAAACAAGGGTAAATACTCTGGCCCTGGGATAAAGAATAAAATATGCTCCCAGTACCCCTGCTATTGCTCCAGATGCCCCGACCATGGGGGTTTTGGAAAATGGGTGAATAACATATTGAAACATGGCAGCAGCAAACCCGGACAGGAGGTAGAATATAAGATATTTTAAGTGACCCAGGGAGTCTTCCACGTTATCTCCAAATATATATAGAAACAGCATATTTCCCAGAATGTGAAACCATCCGCCGTGGATAAACATGGAGCTGAAGATAGGTAAAATAGCCTGTAACATGGAGCAGTGCCCGCAACCAAGGATATAGGAGAATTTAAACGGAACAAAGCCGAAGTTGTAAATGAAATTCGTAAGCTGTATTGGGGGGAGTGAAAGTTCGTATAAAAAGACAATAAAATTAAGTGCTATGAGCCCATAGTTTACGAAGGGATACGTTTCAGAAGGAATATCATCTCTTATTGGAATCATAATCTTTCTATTATTTCTTCTATTATTACATTAAATGGGAATTTAAGGTTCTCTGTGGCATCCTGAAGAACTTTTTTGAGCACTTCTTTTTCCTCTTTGTTCAAATAAAGGATCTTCCTTGTACTCCATTTTCCAGGAATTTCAGCAAAGTAGTCGCCAGCCCTAAGAAGTTTTTTTAGTTTTTCTATATCTTCTATTTTTGCAATGGCGAACCTTTCTCCCACTGGTTTAAGTATTTCATCCATTCCTTCCACTTTCATTACTTCTCTCATTAAATAGGGGTTTTCGAACTCCACAACTATTCCAAAGCGCAGTTTTATTTTAGTAAAACGTGCTCCCCATATTTTAATGTTTTCCCTCAGGTTATCTGGAAGTGTTCCCCACGATTCCATGGATTTAAGTATTTCTGTAGCCTTAAACCCTTTTTCTATGAGAGAGATTACGGTTTCCTTGGAAATTCTATAAATGTATATACCATCGCAGGAGATGGGCTCTGCAATCCTTTCCAGGAAGAAAAGGTCACGTGGATGTATTTTTATTCCAGCTATTATCTCATAATCTGGTTTTACCACCGGTTTTTCAAAAAAGAACTTAAGTTCTTTTCCATCTATAACATCCTTTCCAGATGGGGTAAATCTTATCGTTTCCCCTGGCTGGAGGAGGTTTAGCCACTCCAATTCCTTCAGTATTAGCTTTATTAACGGTTCTTCGAGCTCTTCCCAGGTGGGTTCCCTCTTTTCCCTCCTTAGTTTCCACAATCCACCCTTTCTGTAGAAGTCAGGGAAGTCAGACCTGATCCTGTCTATGAAATCGGTTCTTCTTTCTCCTTCCTTTATGTTGTCTATTATTAATTTTCTGGTGTTACTGGGCGTTTCTCTGCTACCTATGGCTTTGAGTTTTACCACAAGAGGAAGTTCGTCCCAGGCATCCGTGTTCAGAAATGTCTGGTAAAGGATTTTCCAGTACTTTCCTATATTGCCCTGGAGCAGATCATCGAAGTTTTTGCCCCTTCTCCATCCTTTACCGGCCAATGAGAGAAGTTCAGATTCCTGGGCAAGGGTAAGAATAAAATCGAACCTTTCCCGCGAATAATTGAAGTTCAGATGTTTGGCCCTGTGAAAGAAATCAGAAGGGTGAGCTCCCAGCCTGACTATATCGTTTACTATAAGAGGATAATCCATCTATAGAAATTATAACATAAGGGAAAGTACCCTTTGCTGGAGATAATAGGCGTTTTCAATAGCATATCCTCTGAAATCATTGTTGAAAAGAGCATATTTTTTCCCTGGAAGCTGCAGGAGTTTTTCCCCCAGACTGTCAAGGTATTCCCTGGTATAGCATGATGTATATCTGGAGGCTGGACCGTGTCTTCTTATGTAATAAATTTCGAATCCTTCAGGAAACTCCTGAGGCATGCCCTTCCAGTCAGTTATTACGATTCCATGTTCCTTTGATATCAGCAGGTTTAAAATCCTTGATTCCCACCACGAAGGGTTTCTGAACTCAAAGGCAAAGCTTATATCTGAAGGAAGTTTTTCCAGAAATTCGCTTAGCAATCCGATATCTGCCTTTAGATTTCCGGGAAGCTGAACCAGGACAAGCTCAAGTTTTTCCCCAAGCCTCCTGTAATTGGAAAGATGCCTCTCTATATCTTCAACTTCTACCTTTAACCTTTTTCTGTGCGTTATTGTTCGTGAAAGTTTAAGGATGTATGAAAAATAGCCCGGTGCTCTTTTTTTCCACTGATCGAATGTCTGAGGCCTGGGCAGTCTATAGAAGGTAACATTAAGCTCCACCACCGGGAAAAATAGCATGTAGTGTTCCAGCCAGGAGCTCGTCGGAAGTTTTTCGGGATAGAATATTCCCTTCCAGTGTTTGTACATAAAACCAGAGGTGCCTATTTTTATCTTTGCCCTATCCAGTTTTTCAAGCTGGGCAGGTCCAATCTTTTTATACACCATTTTCCATTTCTTAGCCTGAGGGAAACGTTCCCTGTTTCGAAGCCAAAGGGTGTTCCTGCCAGAAGATAGACCTTTCCCTCAATTTTGCATGTGGCCCTTACCTTAATCTTTGCTGCTGCCCATCCTCCCCTTGATTCTATATCATAAAGGTTATACCTTATGGATACTTTTTGAAATTGGGTTCTATACCTGTTCCAGTCCTCGATAGCGTCCTTTCTGGTATAGCCCAGAACGCCAAAGTCCGGACAGAGGCACTCAATATCAGGGGAAAGTTGCTCCAGTGACTTCACGCACTTTTTCACCGTTCTGCGGATCCTGGAGGATTGGGTAAAAAGAGATTGATAGCCCACTATAAGGATTCCTATCCCTATAATAAGAGCAAAGAAATGTTTCAGCTTCATCACAGTCATTATATCAATTAAACCTGGAAAGTTTTAACATGAACATTTTTGACCCCGACCGATAGCAGTTATAATAGGTATATGGGAAAGGTTCTGGTTTTATCAAGCAAGAGGGAAATTGCTCAGATTCTGAGGGACTACAATGTAGAAGAAGCCACTTCTTCTCCCGAGGTGTTTTCAAAATTGTTCTCATCCAATCCAGCAGTTATTGTTACAGATGAAGACGAGGGGATAGAGGACCTCTTAGAGGCTTCTGAGGATGAAGGAATTCCCGTTATTGTAATTACTGAAAATCGCAATATTTCCCATTCGGTTGAGCTCATAAAGAAGGGCGCCTTTGATGTTTTGATTTATCCCTTTAAGGAGGAGGAACTTATACTTTCTGTAGAAAAGGCCGTTAATCGGGGCAGGCCCTCTACACGGAAAAAATGGGGTTTTTCGCTTGTGGGGGAGTCCGAACCAATGCAGAAATTATGGGAGGACATAAGGAGGGTTTCGAGAACGGAGGCAACAGTCCTTATAAAGGGAGAAAGCGGTAGTGGAAAGGAGCTGGTGGCCAGAGCCATTCATCTGCTGTCTGCCAGGAAGAAGGGTCCCTTTGTTAGCCTGAACTGTGCAGCCATTCCAGAGGAACTTATAGAGAGCGAACTTTTTGGACATGAGAAAGGTTCCTTTACCGGAGCCATTGATAGAAAGATAGGAAAATTTGAAGCTGCCAATGGAGGGGTGCTTTTCCTTGATGAGATAGGGGAAATGAGTCTTAAGACCCAGGCTAAACTTCTAAGGGCAATTGAAACAGGAGAAATTGAGAGAATCGGTTCAAATAAACCCATATATGTTGACGTAAGGATTATAGCTGCAACCAATCGGAATCTTGAGGAAATGGTTAAATCCGGGAGTTTCAGGGAAGACCTCTATTACAGAATAAGCGTGGTTGTTATCACTGTTCCCCCTCTCAGAAAGAGAAGGGAAGATATTCCCATTCTTTTTAATTATTTTATGAAAAGATTCTGCGAAGAAAACAATTATCCAGAGAAGAAAGTCACTCCAAAGGCCATGGAGGTATTGAAAAACTATAACTGGCCTGGAAATGTTCGAGAGTTGAAAAATCTTGTCGAGAGGCTTATGACCATGGTTAATTCTTCTATAATAGATATAAAGCATATCCCTGACTATATAATTGTGGGTGTTGATGAAGAGAAATCTGCAGTCTTCAGAGCGAAAAACCTGAAGGATTTTAAGGAGAGAGCAGAGCGGTTATTTATCCTTCAGAAGCTGAAGGAAAATGATTGGAACATAAAGAGAACCGCGGAAGCCCTGGGTACTCCAAGGAGTAATCTTTATAGAAAACTGATCCAGTATGGAATAATTAAAAAGGGACTGAAAAATGATGAAGGTGACTGAATTTATAGACAGGCTTGAGCAAATTATTTACCTGATACTGGTTCTTATTTTAGTTTTAAGTTCCACATTTATTGCAGTTTATTCTCCAATAGAGGCGTATCACCTAACGCAACAGGGAACGGATCCGATACATGCTGCATTTCTGGTTTTAAAAGATTTATTGCTTGTGATGATAATGCTGGAGGTTTTGTGGTTGATAACTGATTATCTAAAGACCAAAACAATAAATGTAGAACCGTTTATAATAATCGGAATAATCTCAGCGATAAGGAAAATACTCATCGTTGGTGCTCACCCTCTTGAATCTGCCAGCGAAGGCAAGATTCTATTAAATATGAAGGAAATAATTCTTTATACAGGAGTGGTTCTGGTCCTCGTTATTGCTCTGTTTATAGTAAGATGGGGAAAGTGTTTGCGAGAAGGTGCCAGGGCGAAAAGCAGAAATAGCTGAGAGCGACTGGTTGATTCAACAGGGGATTTGGCAAAAGATGTAAAATATTATATGGGGAGCAGGTGAGCCACCGCTCGCTTGCTGCGGGAGGAAAGTCCGAACTCCACAGGGCAGGGCGGTCCGTAACGCGGACCGGGCGTGAGCCCAGGGAAAGTGCCACAGAAAATAAACCGCCCCGTCAGAGAAATTCTGGCGGGGTAAGGGTGAAAAGGTGGGGTAAGAGCCCACCGCTCCGGTGGCGACACCGGAGGCACGGTAAACCCCGCCCGGAGCAATGCCATAAAGGGGTGGCTTGCCCGGCCATAACCCCTGGTAGGCAGCTTGAGGTGACGGGTAACCGTCATCCCAGATAAATGGTGGCGTAAACAGAATTCGGCTTACGGCCTGCTCCCCACTTACCTCTCATTCTTTGACTAAGCTCTCTTTTTTTATTATTCTTGCCATAGGAGGTAATAATGAAAAGGACGCCTTTATACGAAATTCATAAGAAGCTCGGAGGAAAATTAGTGGAATTTGCTGGCTTTGAAATGCCAGTTATGTATTCCTCCATAATCGATGAGCATATCGCAGTAAGGACAAAGGCTGGAATTTTCGATGTCAGTCACATGGGTGAAATTTTTGTCAAAGGTGATGGAGCGACTGAGTTTCTCCAGTGGGTAACCTCAAATGAAGTTGAAAAGATGAAGGTCGGGAGAGCGAAGTATTCGGCTTTTCCTACAGAGAAGGGCACTGTTGTGGATGATCTTCTCGTATACAAACTGGATGAGGATGAATACATGCTCGTTGTGAACGCTGCCAATACCGACAAGGATTTCGATTGGCTTATATCACATTCCCATGGATTTAATGTAAAACTGGAGAACAGGAGCGCCGAAATAGCTCAAATAGCGGTTCAGGGACCTGAAGCTCAGAATATACTTCAGAAACTCACAGAATTTGAGCTTGGCAAGATTAAATATTACCGTTTTGTGGAACTGGAATTTCTTGGTGAAAAGGTAATTATTTCAAGAACCGGTTACACCGGCGAAGACGGCTTTGAAATATATAGCGCAGCAAAGGCGGGGGAGAAGATCTGGTCAGCAATAATGGAAGTTGGTGAGGACCACGGTCTTAAACCCGCAGGCCTCGGAGCAAGGGATACTCTGCGCCTTGAAGCGGGGATGAACCTTTACGGGAACGATATGGACGAGACCACCACACTTCTGGAGGCGGACCTGGAATGGATAATTAAATGGGAAAAGGATTTTATAGGGAAAGAGGCACTTGTAAAGCAGAAGGAAGAGGGGCTTAAACGTAAACTTGTGGGTTTCGAGATGGTGGATAGGGCAGTTCCAAGACATGGATATAAGGTTTTTGTGGATGGTAAGGAATTTGGAACTGTAGCCAGCGGAAGTTTTGCTCCTTACCTTAAGAAAAACATAGGGAACGTTTACCTTCCCATTGAAAAGACAGAGCCAGGAAGCGAATTTGAAATAGAAATCAGAGGAAAGAGGTTCAAGGCCAGAGTTGTGCCAAGGCCCTTTTATAAAAGAGAGAAAAAATAGGAGGTGAAGCAATGATACTTGATGAACTTTATTACACTAAATCCCATGAATGGGTAAAGGTTGAAGGAGAAAAGGCTACCATAGGTATAACCGATTTTGCACAGAGTGAACTTCAGGACATAGTATATGTGGAGCTTCCTGAGGTGGGTAAGCATATTAACAAAGGCGAAATTCTCTGCTCCATTGATTCTGTTAAGTCCTCTGCCGAAGTTTATGCTCCTGTAAGCGGAGAGATTGTGGAGGTCAATGAAAAACTTTCCTCCGAACCGGAGCTTATTAATAAGGATCCCTATGGAGAGGGATGGATCGTGGTTATAAAGCTTTCCAACACCGATGAAATCTCCGAGCTCCTTTCTGCAAAAGAATATCAGGAAATGATAGAAGGCGAAAAATGAGCAGATATATTCCTCTAACCCAGAGGGATAAGGAGGAGATGCTCAGAGAAATAGGGGTCTCCTCCATCGATGATCTTTTTTCTTCCATTCCGGAGAACCTGAGGTTTGATGGGGAATTGCAGATTGAGGCCATTCCAGAGGAGGCGGAGCTTATAGAGTACTTTAAAAAGCTGGACTCTTTGAACCGGTACAGGGATAAGAAGATCTTCCTTGGCGCAGGTGCATATAATCACTATGTGCCCTACGCTGTGGATTACCTTTCCATGCGTTCTGAATTTCTGACCCCCTACACCCCATATCAGCCTGAGGTAAGTCAGGGAACACTTGCTGCTACCTTTGAATATCAGACATACATTTCTGCCCTTACCGGCCTTGAGGTTGCCAACGCCTCAATGTATGAAGGGGCTACTGCCACAGCGGAGGCAGCCCTTATGGCTCTGAGAATAAAAAAGGGAAAGATCGCCATAGCAAAATCCCTTCATCCTCAATATCGTGAGGTAATAGATACGTATCTTCAGAAGCAGGGGATTGAAATAGTGGATATTGGTTATGCTGCCGATGGGAGAGTAAATCCGGTGGAAGTGGAAAGCAAAATAGATGATGATACTTCTGCATTTATAGTGGGTTATCCCAATTTCTTTGGCGTGGTGGAGGACCTTAAAACAATATATGAAAAAATAAAAGAGAAAAGGGTCCTCCTTATCACTTCCACCTGGGAAATTCTTTCCCTGGCCCTGTTAATTCCTCCTGGAGAGGCCGGAGCAGAAATAGCTGTGGGAGAAGCTCAAAGTTTTGGTCTGCCCCTTGCCTATGGGGGTCCCTATCTCGGTTTCTTTGCAACAACCAGAAAACATGTGTGGAAGATGCCGGGAAGGCTGGTTGGAATGACAAAGGATGTGGATGGAAAGACTGGATTTGTGCTTACCCTTTCAGCAAGGGAACAGCATATAAGGCGTCAACGTGCTACTTCAAATATTTGTTCCAATGAGGCCTGGTGTGCTATTAGAGTGGCAATTTACCTTTCCCTCCTCGGCAGGAAGGGCCTACGCAAGCTTGCAATCCTTAACCACAAGAGGGCAGTTAAGGCTGCCTCTTTGCTTGAAAAAGCAGGGTTCAAGTTGAAGTTTTCGTCCCCGTTTTTCAACGAGTTCGTGGTAGATGTGGGCAGAGATAGCAGGAAATTCAGGGATTCTCTCATTGAGAAAGGTTTTGTTGCAGGCTATCCCCTGGCTGATGATTATCCAGAACTAAAGACAGGTTTACTGCTGACATTTACCGAGATGAATTCCATGGAGGATATAGAAAGACTGGTAAAGGAAATGGAGGAACTGAGATGAGACTTATCTTTGAACTCTCAAAAGAAGGGAAGGAAGGGTTTTTTGTAAAAAACGAGGATGGAGAAATAAGACTCCCTGAAGAACTTATAAGACAGGAAATAGACGAACTTCCTGAAGTATCCGAAAGGGAGGTTGTTTCCCATTACCTTAGACTTTCGGTTATGAATTATTCTGTGGACTGGGGTTTTTATCCCCTTGGTTCCTGTACGATGAAATACAACCCAAAGGTTAATGAACTTGTTGCGTCCCTTTTTACCGATGCTCACCCTCTGCTTCCCGAGGAGCTCGTTCAGGGCTATTTAAGGATATTCAAGGAGCTTGAGGAGGTTCTCTGCGAGATTACCGGACTGGATGCCTTCACCCTTTCTCCTTCGGCAGGTGCACACGGTGAATTTGCCGGCATAACCATAATTAAAAATTATCTGGAAGCAAAGGGGGAAAACAGGGAGGTGGTTTTAATCCCTGACTCAGCCCATGGAACAAATCCAGCCTCCTCTGCCCTTGCAGGTTATAAGGCAGTGGAAATTCCTTCGGATGAGCACGGAAGAATAGATCTGGAAAAATTTAAGGAAGCCCTTTCTGATAGGGTAGCTGCCCTCATGATAACAAATCCCAATACCCTTGGAATCTTTGAATCCAATATAAGAAAAATAGCCGACCTCCTTCATGAAAAAGGTGCTTTTCTCTATATGGATGGGGCCAACATGAACGCCTTTCTCGGGAAAGTGAAGGTTTCTGACCTCGGGGTAGATGTTATGCATCTTAACCTGCATAAGACCTTTTCCACACCCCATGGAGGCGGTGGCCCGGGGAGCGGACCTGTTGGAGTTGTAAAGACCCTTGAACCACATCTTCCCGGGCCAAGGCTTGTTGAAGAAAAGGGAAAACTTCGCTGGGTTCAGGGTGAAGGAAGAATCCGCAGCTTTTACGGTAACTTCCTGGTTCTGGTTAAAGCCCTTGCATACATAAGGGAACTGGGCGGAAGGGGCCTGAAAGAAGTGGCGGAACTGGCGGTTTTGAATGCAAATTACCTCAGGGCAAAGCTTTCGAAGAAATACAGAATTTCCTACGAAACACCCACCCTTCACGAATTTGTGCTCACCGATGATACTTTCAGGGATAAGGTTTCAACCCTGGATGTTGCTAAAAGACTTCTCGATTATGGATTACACCCTCCAACCATCTATTTCCCCCTTATAGTTCACGGGGCCCTGATGATAGAACCCACTGAAACAGAATCAAAGGAAACCCTTGACGAGTTTGTAAATGCAATGCTGAAGATAGCGGAGGAGGCTGAGACAAATCCTGAGCTCCTGCACGAGGCTCCACATGTTACCCCGGTAAGAAGGCTGGACGAGGTGGGAGCTGCGAGGAACCCAATATTAAGATATATCAAGCCTGAGTGAAATCACCTTTCATGTTCGGTTAAGTCGTAGAAGAATGGTTTTATGTCAAAATTAATTCGACAATTTCATAGAGCATTCGCCATTTCTTGCGGGAATTACATGGAAAATGCGGTTTTGTAGCGGTACATAATTTGCGGTGTAAATTTAAAAAGTTCAGAAAGATGAACCTTTTTATGCTTTTATAAAATTCTTTCCACAGTTATTGGCAAAGAAGTATTTTCCACTGCGAAGAAATTTGTGATTTAAAATAACAAAAGTGCATAGTTGCTGAGGTTCATTGATTTGTTTTTATCCGCGGAA
>JAMOUL010000120.1 GCA_027062035.1 Candidatus Aminicenantota bacterium
TACCCGCTGCTCTCTTTTCTGATGGAGAAATCCTCGAAAGAGCCGAAAAGATTTTCTCCCCTGTGGCTTTAAAGGCCCGTAAAATCTCCTATTGGCGAGAGAAACTGGGAGACATTTCTTCCTTTGTAAAGGATTTAAAAGGCCGATTTGCTCAGTGGTACAATCGCAGATACAACCGCAATGGCCATCTATGGGCCGACAGATTTAAATCGATTCTTATAGAAGACGGAAGAGCGGCTATAGCTGTCTCTGCCTATATAGATTTAAACCCGGTCAGAGCTGGCCTGAGTAAAACCATAAGCGGATACAAATTCATTTCTTATACCGCAAGGGTTTCAGGTGAAAAATGGCTTTCTCCAATAGAAGAGATTTCCGGAGGTATGGATCTCAAACAATATAGACTGCTTCTGGAAAGTGCAGGATCTGTAGAGATGGAAGGAAAAGCATCCGTCCGCAAACATGAGAACTTTCCCGATCAGCTCCGAACCATATTCACTTACAGAGTGAAAGGGCTGGTCTTTGGAAGTAGATTCTTTGTAGAAAATATACTCTATAGAATATCCTCAGGTTTACACAAACCCCGACGAAAACCCACAGAAATAGGGATCGACCTTTATATGGCTTAAAATTTAATTTTATGTGGGAAGCGAAGTATTCAACACCCGCTTCCCACCAGAATTTTACTCCACAAATGGGTTCTCAAAGGAAAGAATGGCTTCAGCGACTTCGGGACGCATAAGGTCTTCTGGAGGCCTCTGACCTTCCTGGAGCAACTTCCTGATTTTAGTTCCGGAAAAGTTCACGTGCATTTCCTCTCCGTGAGGGCACGTCTTTTCATTGGCCACTGAATTACATTTTTTACAGAAGAAGAAGGAACGGAAGAAAACTGGTTCTATCCCGATGTCCGGAAACTGCTGGAAAATCTCCTGGGCTTCGTAAGGTCCGTAATAGTTGCCAACCCCGGCGTGGTCCCTACCTACAATAAAATGGGTACAACCAAAGTTCTTCCTTATTATGGCATGATGAATTGCCTCTCTGGGACCTGCGTATCTCATCTCCATGGGAAGAATGGAAAGAACCACTCTGTTTTTCGGATAATAGTTTTCCATAAGGGCTCTATAGGCCTTTATTATAACGTCATCGCGGAAGTCGCCCTTTTTCTTCTTTCCTATGACAGGGTTTATAAAAAGCCCATCCACGAAAGTAAGCGCAGTTTTCTGGACGTATTCATGCCCTATGTGAGGGACATTTCTTGTCTGAAAGCCCACAACCTTACTCCACCCTTTAGCCTCGAATAAAACTCTCGTTTCCTTTGGAGAAAGGTTATACTCAGGAAACGGTTCCTCTATTCCATCCAGAAGAAGAAGGTCGCCAGAAAGGAAATATTCCTTAAGGCCATATGTTCTGGCAACTCCGGGATGAGCTTCGTCCTTTGTCCTGTACACCTTCTCTGCAAATTCCTCTTTGTCCCAGGTGTATATGCTATTTATCTCAAGAAAGGCTACCTTCTTACCTCTGTTGGTTAGAATCACCCCATCCTCTGAAATAAGCTCCTTCCTTTCCTTTTCATTTATATCCAGTACTATGGGAATTGTCCATGGCAATCCACTGGATAGACGGGAAGTATCCAGCACTGATTGCAATTCCTTCTTCCCCATAAAGCCAGTAAGCGGTGAGAAAAGTCCCTTTGCGATATTAACTGCTTCCTGTGCCCTTTCGTAGCTTATTTCAAGCTCTTTGTATCCCCTTGAAATAATCTCTTCTGCTTCCTTACTGGAAGCGATCCTTTCTATCAGTTTTCCTCCGTGTGGTTTTGGCAACATTTTTTACCTCACTCTATATAACCCAGTTTACGAAGCCTCTCCTTGATTTCTTCCTTTTCTTCATCGGAGAGGGTTTCAGTCCCCTGAAAAGACGCCATAGACCGGGAAATCATTTCGAGAATCAGGTCGTCAACGTTTTTATAGCCTTCCTTTACCGCAATGGTTTGAAGTTCCTCAAACAGATAAAAGGGAACTTTAAAAAAGTAAGGCTTTTTATCCTGAATGTAACCCAGTTCTTCCAGTTTATCTACAACCTTTTTTGCTGACTCCTCTATTGTTTCCTTATCTGTGTCCACGATCACCTCAGGATTCGAAGGCTCCTCATAGGGATCGGATATGCCGGTAAAGTTTTTAATTTCCCCTGCCAGAGCCTTTTTGTACATACCCTTAACATCCCTTTCAATGCAGACTTCAACCGGACAGCGCACAAAAACTTCAACAAAATCGCCTATCTGTTCCCTTATCTCCCTTCTTATAGCCTCATATGGAGATACAAAGGCAGCGGTTACAATGGCCCCTGCCTTCGTAAGCAGAGAACATACAAACCCAACTCTTCTTATATTTTCATCCCTGTCTTCCTTGGAGAAACCAAGGCCCTTAGACAGATATTTTCTTGTAACATCTCCATCCAGAGATTCTACATAATATCCCCTCTTCTCAAGTTCTTCCCTTACCACCTTTGCAAGGGTTGTTTTACCAGAACAGGGAAGTCCTGTAAACCATATGGTTACGCCCTTTGGATTCATTTTCCCTCCTTTATCCTTTCATATATTGATTTTCCATTAGAACCCTTTACTTTAATATCGAACCTCTCTGCTATTGTATTGAAAACATCATAGATTTTCAATTTCCCGATATTCCCTTTAAAAGGTAGATGCTTTGAATATAATACAAACATTCCATATTGGGCATGATTGGCATGGTCCGGCCCTGTATCATTCCTGTGAAGATACATACTATCCCA
>JAMOUL010000121.1 GCA_027062035.1 Candidatus Aminicenantota bacterium
CGCCATTTATCCCCATTCTGGGAATTAACAGGATATTGCCGAAGATGTTTATGATTACAGAAAGAAAGGTTAATATAAGATAATCAACCTGATACTCTGTCATCGAAAGGGCAAAACCCACAGAACCTACAGCTGAATTTACTATATAAGCGAAGGATATTATGAGTAAAACAGTATATCCTGCATCGAATCCTTTACCGAAGAAAGTAAGAAATTCCCTTCCAAAGGTGAGAAAAAAGAAAAACATTGTGAATGCAAACATGGTAGCCCATCTTGAACTTCTTCTTCCTATTTTTTCCATTTCGTCCCGTTTGCCCTGAGAGTGGAGCTGTGAAATTATGGGCGGGAAAATGTAATTTATGGCAACAAGACCAAAACCTGCAAATATTGCGCTTCTTACAGCAGCGGAATAGTATCCCAGCTCCACAGATGTTTTGTAATATGCGACCATGAGCCTATCAACATGTACAAGAAGAACGGACAATATTCCTGAAAACATCAGGGGGATGGAGACCTTCCACACAGAGGAGAATTTTACTTTCTTTGCCTTTGCCCGTGGGAGGAGTTTGTGGTAAATATACACAATTCCGGCAAGAAGGAAGGTTATTGTGGTGAAATAAGCAAGTATTGGTGCGAGAAACCTGAATCCTGCAAGAAAATAAACCACAAGGAAAACTATGCCGAAAATATATAGCCCTACATTCTGAAATAGTATAACTAAATCCACCCTTTTTATGGCTTTAAAGGACTCAGATAATGTTTGATAAAGAATGTATATTGGGAAAAATAAACCGAATAATACCAGATAGGGGGCGAGTTCCGGTTTTGAGAAAAAGGAAGAAATGGTTCCTGGCATTGAAAGGAAGAAAATTGAGACCAGAAAAGATGATATAAACACAAGTCGTGCCATCATCCTGAGGAACCCCTTGAAGTAGGAATAGTCTCCCTTCCCCGCTGCCACGGATCCAAACTTAATTGCTGCTATATGTAGGCCCAGAGAGGAAATGCGGCCAAATATCAGGAGCAGAGAGAGCACGAAGGAAAACAGGCCATATGTTCCTGCTCCACACAACCTTGCCACAAGCAGGCTGAAAATGTAGGCAAGGACGACACCTGCTGCACGTCCTATAAGGGCTATTCCCCCTCCCTTTGCTACTTCCTTTATGTGTCCGTCCATTATCTTTTCTTTATCTTTAATCTGATGGGATTTCCCTTAAATGTCCATTTTTCACGTATTTTCCTTTCTATGAACCTTTTATAACTTTCTTCCAGTTTTAGCTTTCGATTTGCAAATAGAACGAAACTCGGAGGAAGAATCCCGGTCTGGGCAACGTAGAAAAACTTCACCTCTTCCCCCCTTTCTGTTTTAGGAGGGGTGGCTCTGAGAATGGGAAGGAGGTATCGATTGAGTTCCGGAGTTCTTATCCTTTTACGTCCCTCCTCCAGAACTTCCTCAACCTCTTCCATTATGTTTGAGATTCTTTTTCCGGTGAGGGCAGAGACGAACAGGATGGGAGCAAAGGAAACAAATCTGAGTTTTTCAAGATAGTCCTGTCGAATATTAAAATATTCTGCAGTATCTGCCTTTACCAGGTCCCATTTGTTGACCACGAGTACTATGGGTTTTCCAGCTTCTACCACCATTTGCGCTATTTTTGCATCGTAATGGGTGGGTCCCTGGGAGGCATCCATTACAAGCAGGCAGATGTGGGCATGTTTTAATGCCTTCTGGGCCTTTATAATGCCGGCTGCTTCCAGGGTATCTCTTGTTCTGGAGAGTTTCCTTATTCCCGCAGTATCGAGCAGTCTGTATTTTTTCCCCCTGAATTTTATTTCAACATCTATCACATCCCTGGTAGTTCCCGGCTTTTCGTCCACTATAATCCGTTCCTTACCCGCCAGCCTGTTTGCAATGGACGATTTTCCAACATTGGGTCTTCCAAGGATAAGTATTCTTGTAGTTTCTTCCTCGGGGCAGGGACGTTTTGGGATGAGGGAAATGACAGTGTCCATGAGGTCTGTCAGTCCATGGTTGTGTTCGGCAGAAATGGGGACTATCCTCTCAAATCCCAATGAATGGTAGGGCAGCGGATCGAATTTTGACGTGGAATCCACCTTGTTTACCACCACAATTACTTCCTTTCCCATTTTTCTTAATCTTCTCGCTACCTCTTCTTCCCATGGCAGAGGGAGCCTTGTGCCATCCACAACAAAGAGTACGAGGTTTCCCCTGTCTGCATACTCCAGAGCCTTCCTGGTAATTTTTTCATTAAGGGGTTCCTCGGGATTTTCAAAGATCCCACCGGTATCTATGAGTTCGAAGCAGTAATCCTCCCATTCACCAATGTCGGAGATAGCATCTCTGGTCATTCCTGGTTTTCTGTGGACCAGAGCCTTTTTTCTTCTCAGAATTTTATTAAACAGGGTTGATTTTCCCACATTGGGGAGGCCAATTATTACAATTTGAGGTAATGGCATCGGCTAAAGGTTTATTTCTCCCTGTCCATCAATGTTACGGAGAGTAACTCCTGAGGCTATTCTCTTTATCAGGCCGGTCAATACCTTACCGGGTCCTACCTCGACAAACTCATTTACACCGTCTTCTACCATTCTTTTAACCGATTGTGTCCACAGTACAGGGGAAGATATCTGTACCCTTAACGCCTTCATAGCTTCCGATGCTGTAGTTACAGGCCTTGCCCATGCGTTGACGTAGACAGGGAATTCAGGGTCGGCGAAGTTTTTCCTTTCCATTTCCTTCCAGAGTTTTTCTTCCACTTCCTTCATGAACCCTGAGTGAAACGGAGCCGAAACCTTCAGGTATATCTTTCTCTTTGCGTTTATTCTTTCTTCAGCTTTCTTCAATGCTTCCATTTTCCCCGACAGAACGATCTGACCGGGATTGTTGTAGTTTGCTATTTCCACGCCGTCTATTTCAGATACTATTTTTTCTATTTCCTCAGGGTCTCCTCCAAGCACAGCCAGCATCCCACCGAATCCCGGGGGAGCAGCTTCGTTCATAAATTCTCCCCTTTTTCTTACAAGATATACACCATCCTCAAAGCTCAGGGTTCCGGCAGCCACAAAGGCTGTCCATTCTCCAAGACTGTGCCCTGCCGCACAGTCTGGCCTGGTATTGAGAAGAGAATATATGGCATAACTTACAGTGAGCAGTGCAGGCTGGGCATTTAAGGTTTTTGTAAGTTCTTCTTCAGGCCCTTCGAATATAAGTTTCGTGAGCTCAAATCCCAGAACTTCGTCTGCCCTTTTGAAAATCTTTCTGGCTTCAGGATAATTTTCGTATACTTCCCTTCCCATTCCAACAAACTGGCTTCCCTGCCCCGGGAATACAAAACACCTCATTCTTCCTCCAGCACCGGATATTTCCCGTTAAAACAGGCATAACAGAAATTTTCGGGCTCGTCCAGGACATCCTGAAGCTCTTCAACCGTCAGGTACATCAGAGAATCTGCCTCTATATATTTCCTTATGTCATCTATTTCCATTCTGTTTGCAATGAGTTCCTCAAAGGTGGGAGTGTCTATTCCGTAACGGCACGGAAACCTTACTGGAGGTGACGCTATTCTTACGTGTACTTCCTTTGCTCCAGCTCCCTTTATCATTCTCACAATTTTTCTGATGGTGGTGCCCCTTACTATGGAATCGTCCACAAGCACAATTCTCTTATTGTGGAAAAACCTGTATAGTGGATTAAACTTCTGTCTTACAGATTCATCTCTGATGCTCTGAGAGGGTTTTATAAATGTTCTTCCTATATAGTGACTTCTTATCAGTCCGAAGCATAAGGGGATGTTTCTTTTGCGTGCGTAGCCAAGGGCCATAAAGTTGGAGGAGTCAGGTACGGGAACCACAGCGTCCACTTCCACAGAGTCCTTTTCAGCCAGCTTTTCACCCAGGAGTACCCTCTTATCATGTACGAACTGTCCGTACTGGTAACTGTCAGGTCTTGCGAAGTAGATAATTTCAAAGGAACAATGTGCTCTGGTTTTCCTGCCTCTTCTGAGCTTTTCCTCATCAAATTTTACTCCTTCCACGCCTTCTTTACTTATAATTAGCAATTCCGCAGGTTCTATTTCTCTCCATTCCTTTGCCCTTATGATATCCATGGCAACACTTTCTGAAGCAATGGCAAAACCCTTTTCAGTTCTTCCGAAAACCATGGGTCTGAATCCCCATGGATCCCTGAAGGCATAAATTCTGTGGGTGGTGAGGAATAAAGCTGAATAAGCTCCATTAACCTCTTCCATTAATTCTTCCACTGCGTCTATTATCCTTTTTCCTTCCCTTTCTATTTTGTAAACGAGCATTCTTCCCAGAAGTTCCCCATCGTTATCTGTGTGGAAAAACACTCCCTTAGATTCGTATTTTTTGCGCAATTTCCTGTAGTTGGCAACATCTCCATTGCTGGCAAAAGCATAGGCAGGGCCACTCAGGGTTTCTATAAGGTGTGGCTGAGAATTTTCCAGAGTTGGTTTTCCCCTTGTGGGATATCTTACATGTCCGATAGCAGCATATCCGTCCAGTTCCTCTATCCTTTCCTGATACAGGACCTCCTTGACGTAACCCATTTCTTTTATCAGCTTCAATTTTTTCCCGTCGCTTACTGCTATACCACAGCTTTCCTGTCCTCTATGCTGGAGTATAAACAACCCCAGGGCCGTCATTTCAGAAGCGCTTTCTTCTCCTATGTAACCAAAAATCCCACACATTATATCCTCTTTCTCATTTTGATAATGTTCCCATCTTTGAACTCATATATTAACTCATCCATAATCTGATGTGCAAGATATAATCCTCTCCCATTTGTGGACAGTGGATCATGAGGGATTGACCTGAGGGCTTCAAAATCGAAGGATTCACCCTGGTCCTTTACAATAAATTCAATTTTATCCCCGATGGTAACTGTCACCTCTACCTTTTTTAATGGGTCACTTTTGTTTCCATGTATTACACTATTGGTAACGATTTCCCGCAGGGCAAGTATCACCTTCCAGTTCTTTTCCGTGTCTATTCCCAGCCGCTGAAGAATTTGTTCTATGGTTTCTATGATAAGGTGCATAAGTTTTATTTCTGAAGAGAATGCGAATCTAAAAGTTAGCCCTTTTTTATCCATCTTATAACCTCGGGAATTGTGGGTCTTTTACCTGTATGAAGCATTCCCACCCTGAAAATTCTTGCCGAAGCCCATACAGAAGCCATTGATGTTAATGTTATAAGAAGAACCGAGATAATTATCTCCACCGCTGGAACCGCGGAGATAATAGACCTCATCATCATAAAGTACGGGGCAGTATATGGAAAATAGGAAAAAAGGATGGTTATCCAGCTTTCGGGAGTCATCATAAGGATAAAACTGAGGGCAAATGGAAGGGTTATTGCCATCATGATAGGTCCCATAAGGTGCTGAGCATCCTCTTCCGTTTCCACAATAGAGCCTATGGTGAGGAAAATGGTGGAATAGAGGAAAAAGCCGGAAAAGAAAAATAGCAGGAAAATTAAGAACTTCGGGAAAAACGAAGAAATATTAAATCCTGGAAGCAGGGATGAAGCATAAAAATAACCTATTGCCCCCAGCAGTAGCCAGAATCCTAACTGAATTATTCCAGCAATTCCCACGCCAAGTAATTTTCCCATAAATATCTGATACGGAGTTGCAGAGGAGTATAGCACTTCCACTATTCTCGATCTCTTATCCTCTATTACCCTGCGCAATAAAATCTGTCCATATCCAATAAGGCCCATGAAAAGAAGCATGGAAAAAACCATATACATGGTAAAAACAGATTCCATGGTTTCTTTTTTTACCTTGCCTTTCTCAAATTTAAGGGTTTTTAATTTTACTCCCTTTAAAATTTCATTTAATACTTCTGGAGAAAGTCCGAGTTTTTTGAGCTGGAATTTTTCGGATACCCTGTTTAACCTTGACTTTACCAGGCTCGAAAGGATTGCATCTGCTACGTTGCGCATGTAAAGGGTTGCCCTTCTTTTTTCGAAAAAATCCTTTTCTATAAAAAGCACACCATCAAGTTTCTTCTCATCCAGCAGTTTTTTTCCTTCATCCAGACTGTTAAGTACTTTTATTTTGAATCTTACCAGAGCCTTTAACTCTTTTGGTTCTGATGAAATCCCCATCGATTTTTTGAATTTCTTCACCTTCCCGGAAATTTCCCCGGGATTTTGAAATTCCTGAATAACAATTCCTGTACGATCTATAATTCCCAGGACCCTTTCCTTCTGGGAAAGTTTACCCATAATTGCAGGAAAGGCAGCATAGAATATTACAAATACAGGGGTCAGGATGGTAGATATTATGAACCACTTTTTCTTGACCACCCTTTTAAGTTCAAATTCAGTTATTATGGGAATTTTCACCTTCTCCTCCTACCAGGTTGAAATATACCTGATTCAGGGTTGGTTCTGTCCTCTCGATTTTTATGATCTTTACCCTATCAAGAAGCCTTCTGAGGATTTCGTTTATTTCCAGGTCAGTTTCTATTTCCGCGAACCTCTCATAAAGCCTTAAGGATTTGTGGGGAATCTCCCTCAGAGCTTCACCGTTTCCATCGAATTCTATTTTTACAGTTCTCTTTCCATAACTCGCCTTGATCTCTGAAAGTTTACCATCCACCACCTTCCTGCCACGGGAGATGAGGGCTACATAATCGCACATTTTTTCAGCCTGTTCGAGTATGTGGGTGGAAAAAATTATTGTTTTACCCTTTGCTTTCTCTCCCATAATGGTTTCCCGGAGAAGTTCAGCATTTATGGGGTCCAGTCCTGAGAATGGCTCATCAAGTATGAGTATTTCGGGATCGTGAATTAGCACAGAAATGAACTGGAGCTTTTGTTGCATTCCCTTGGATAGTTCCTCGATCTTAGCGTCTGCCCTGTCCCTGAGACCGAATTTTTCCAGTAACTCCATAGCCCTTTTTCTTGCTTCAATTTTCTTCATTCCCTTTAAAAGGGCTAAATATATCAGTACTTCTATAGCAGTCTCTTTGGGGTAGAGTCCTCTCTCCTCAGGTAGATAACCCACACGATTCAATGTTTCCAGGTTTACCTTTTTGTTCCTGAAGAGGACTTCCCCTGAGTCAGGCTCTATAATGTTAAGGGTTATCCTGAGAGTTGTTGTTTTTCCCGCGCCATTTGGTCCAAGAATTCCGTATATTGTACCTTCCGGTATGGACAGGGTGAGATTATCCACTGCCGTGATACCATCGTAGTTTTTTGAGATTTCCCTGATCTGTATTATTTCCTTCATTGGATAAATCATTTTAACAGGAAATATTAACTCTCACAAATTTTGACAGAGAAGCAGGATGATGAGGAATCCGGTTTGTTACGCAATAGAGGTGATGACAGAGATTAAAACAGTTATAATATCCTAAAAAAAGCGGAGGAAGTTATGAAAAAGCTGGCCGCAGTTCTTCTTTTATTTTTCCTGTTTTCCGGGCTTTATGCCTATGAACTAAAGGGTAGAATCACAGATACCAGAGGTAAACCTCTGACATCGGGAATGATACTGCTTAAGAAGGAAGGTTCAGATCTTTACATCAAATCCGAACTCAATAACAGGGGAGAATTTCACTTCAAAGATCTCGAGGAAGGAAAGTATCTTTTTAAGCTTGATATCTACAGTGCGGAGAAACTTAAAAGAACAATAGAAATAAAGGAAGATAAGGTTTTAAACCTTAAGGTAAAGCTGAGCTTTCTTGATAGGGCGCTTATTACAACGAGGAACACTTCTGACGTGATGTGGGGAACCTGGATGATAATTCTCCTGCTGGGGACAGGAATAATCCTCACAATTACCACACGGTTGGTGCAGATAAGAAAGCTCGTAGTTTCTTTGAAGGAGGTATTCAAGGGCGCTCTTTATAAGGGATATCACGGCAAGGAGGAAGGGGATATTTCTCCCTTCGCGGCCCTTATGACAGCGCTTGCAGCCACAGTTGGTAATGGTAATATCGCAGGGGTGGCTACAGCCATCGCCACAGGAGGTCCTGGAGCACCCTTCTGGATGTGGGTGGCCGGAGTCTTCGGTATGGCAACAAAGTATGCCGAGGGATTTCTGGGAGTTAAATTCAGAAAAAAAATGCCCACAGGGGAAATGGCTGGTGGTCCCATGTATTATGCAAGATATGGAATACGGTGGGGAACTGCGGCCAAATTTCTTGGAGCGCTTTTTGCAATATCCGCTTCAATAACGGCTCTTCTTGGCACAGGAAATATGGCCCAATCCAATTCTATGGCCCTTGCGTTTAAGACCCAGTTCGGAATACCCGCCTGGGTTTCTGGAGCCGTGATAACGGCCATGGTTGGGATTGTCGTTATAGGGGGAATTAAAAAGATCGGGAGTGTTTCTGAAAAGCTCGTGCCAGCAATGATCATCCTCTATGTGCTGGGAGGAACAATTGTAATACTTGCCAATTTTACAAAGATTCCCCAGGCCTTTGCTCTTATCTTTGAATCCGCGTTTTCACTGAAGGCAGTGGGAGGGGCTCTGGTGGGTACCACAGTTGCTCAGGCTATCTCCATAGGTGTAAGGAGAGGAGTTCTCTCAAACGAATCAGGTCTTGGTTCAGCAGGAATAGCCCAGGCAGCCTCTAAATCTCCTGATCCGGTTTATAATGGCCTTATAGCCATGACAGGAACCTTTATAGATACTATCTTTGTTAACACCTTCACAACTCTGACTATTGTTCTTTCCGGTGCTTATCTTTATACCGCAGCATATGGCTCATCCAAGGGATTAACATCCACTGCCCTGACAATTACCGCCTTTGAATCAGTTCTACCACATCCCATTGGAGGTGCAATTATAGCTCTTGCCTCCTTCCTTTTCGGTTATTCCACCCTGATTGCCTGGTGTTATTACGGAGAGAAATCCTTTGAATATATAGCAGGGAGCAGGGTCGTTATACCATATAGATTGGTCTTTATTACTCTCACATTTCTTGGGGCTATAGTTCAGGGTCCTTACCTGAATATAATATGGTACACAGGAGATAGTGCCAATGCCCTTATGGCAATTCCAAACCTGGTAGCCCTTTTGTTCCTTGCAAAGATCGTTGGAAGGGAAACCGTGGATAAACTTTACCGCCGAAAGATGTGGTGAAGCTTCTTTAGCTTAATTATTTGACACCCGCTGAAGTTTGGAGTAAAAATCTCCTCTGAGGTGTGTAAATGAAAAGAGTCAGGGTCTGGAAAGAAAATCGTTTTGTGGAAGAGGAGGTAAACCTGAACCTGGACGATGAGGTTGAATATCTTGTGCCGCCCTTTTCCGATCCCCATATTCACGGAGGTTGGGGATATAGTTTTCAGAAAGGTGAATTTGAGGAGCTTGAGGAGAGGCTTAGAGATATCGGAATTGGTTTTGCAATCCCCACACTTATGAACTCACCACTGGATGAGGTGCAGGAACTTTCAGAGAAGTTCGAGGAATACAGGCGAAGGAGAGATGATAGCATTTTCCCATTTTTGAGAATAGAGGGTCCCTTTATAAGCGAGGAGAAGAGGGGGGCTCAGATGGAAGGATTTATTCTGGAAGCCTCAGAGGAAAATATAAGGAAATTCCTTGATATAAAATGGATTAAGATGTTTACCTTCGCTCCGGAGATAGAAAATGCGGATAAGCTTATTATAGGAGCGCTGCAGAAGAATAAGATCCCCTCCATCGGTCATACAAATGCCACCTTTCGGGAGGTCTATGAAGCTTACAGGCTGGGAGTAAGGCACATGACCCATTTCCCCAATGCTATGAGAGGATTACATCACAGGGAGGTAGCAGCTGTGGGGGCAGGGTTTCTCCTGAAGGAAATACACCTCGAAGTAATAGGTGATTTTATCCATTCGTCTGCTGAGTTTATATCGATGCTTAAACGGCTCAGGGGATGTTCCTTTTCTCTGGTTTCCGACATGATTCCCCCGGTTTATTCCAGCATAAAAAAATGGGATGGAAAAAATGTGGTTATCAGGGGAAGGGAGGTAAGAAATGAAACGGGTGCTCTTATAGGGGGAGGAACACCGGTAACTCAGCAGGCCTTGCTTTTTCTTGAAGGGGGATTTTCTCCTGAGGAGGTGGTTCTTATATCCAGCGTTAATGCAGTAAAGTTCTTCCAGGGATGGATGGAGTCTCCTTTAAAATGGACACTGGATAAATATCTCCCCCTTGACAAAAATTTTAAAAGATTGAATCAGTATTTATTGAGGAAATAATTATAGGTTTTCTTCAACCCTTCTTCCAGTGAAAATTCTGGAGTCCAGCCAAGGGATTTCCGTGCCCTTTCATAGGAAAGAATGGAGTATCTTATATCCCCTGGTCTGGGAGGTCCAAAGTCGTATTTCACCTTTCTACCTGAAACCTTCATCAGCGTCTCAAGCAGGGTGAGGGTATCGGTTCCCCTGCCGGTGGAGATATTTACCACCAGATTGTCATCTCCGAATGTGGCGAGAAGATTTGCCTTTGCTACGTCCTTAACAAACACATAATCCCTTACCATTCCCCTTTCCATATCAGGGTATGTGTAAATGGTTATGGGCTTACCGGCTATTAGCCTCAGAGAGAATATGGCAACCACGCCGGCTTCTCCATGGGGGATCTGCCGTGGACCGTATACATTGGCGTATCTGAGGATAGCATAGGAAAATTTTCCTCTTGAAATGAGTTCTATGTATTTCTCCGCTGAGAGCTTTGAAGTGGCATAAGGGCTTTCGGGTCTTTGTGGACTATCCTCGGAAAATATTTCGCCCTTTGTATCTCCATATATAGCTCCTCCTGTGGAAGCAAACAGGAATCTCTTTATCCCGTAATCTGCTCCTGCCTTCAAAAGATTTATTGTTCCCACAACATTTACATGGGCATCGAATGCAGGGTCCTGTGTGGAGAGAGGAACAGAGATTTGAGCTGCCTGATGGTTTATTACATCCGGCCTTTCAAGCTGGATCAGTTTTTCTATTTCCTTTGACCTTATATCGAGA
>JAMOUL010000122.1 GCA_027062035.1 Candidatus Aminicenantota bacterium
GAAATATGAGAAAAATCCCTGAATACTTCCAGACATGTACATTCTACAGATTATTAAAAACTACCGATAACATTCTGATTTTAACTTCTCGGTTATCTTAAAGTGGAGCTTTGCGTACCTGGAAACAAGGTCCATTCCACCTTTTTCAAAAAGAAGGCATCCTGTTTCCAGAACCTTCGGTGAAGAGGACCCTAAGGGAAGCTCAATGCCAAGTTTCCGGGATTCCCTCTTCATCCAGGAGATGAAACGCCATCTTGCAAGCACAGAAGCCGCTGCAACAGGAATATACTTTTCTCCCCGGGTTTCCTCTATAATTTCTATTTTTATTCCCTTTTTTGCAACAGCCCTTGTAAACTCCCCCTTTCTGGAAAATTTATCGAGAATGGCTATTTCTATTTCCGGGCCCTGTTCCTTTATAAGATTTTCGAGGGCCTGGGAATGGGCCCAGCCCAATATAATATTCAGGTTTTTAAACCTTTTATAAAGCTCATTATATCTTGACGGAGATATTAAAACTGTGGAATGGGGATACTTCTGAATCTCCTGAGCAAGTTCCTTTATCCGCCCCCTGGTGTGTCTTTTACTGTCCTTCAAACCAAGGGCATCGAGTTCAGCAATAGCTTTCCCATCAAGGGCAACAGCAGAAGCGACAAGGGGGCCGAAATAATCCCCCTTGCCGCTCTCGTCAAGACCTGCTATCAGCAACTATTTCTTTCCTGAGAGATATGCATCTATTGCCTGAGCCGCTCTTCTTCCATCACCCATGGCGAGAATGACTGTAGCTCCTCCTCTAACAATATCTCCCCCTGCAAAGACTCCTGGAATGGAAGTGCCCATGGTCTCCCAGTCAACCTCTATCTCACCCCATTTAGCCAGCTTAAGCCCGGGAGTGGTATCCGGAATCAAAGGATTGGGTTTTGTACCTATGGCAATTATCACTATATCCACATCCATCAGAAATTCGGAGCCCGGTATTGGAATGGGTCTTCTTCTTCCACTGGCATCAGGTTCTCCCAGCTGCATTTTGACACATTTCATCTGTTTAACCCAGCCGTTCTCGTCCCCTATAAATTCCTTGGGATTGGTCAAAAAGTGAAATTCTATCCCTTCCTCCTCAGCATGTTTTATCTCCTCTTCCCTTGCAGGCATTTCTGCCCTGGACCTTCTGTAAATGATCATGGCATGTTCTGCCCCGAGCCTCTTAGCAGTTCTTACAGCGTCCATTGCTGTATTACCGCCACCTATAACTGCCACCCTTTTACCTCTGGGTATGGGAGTATCGAATTCAGGAAAGTCAAAGGCCCTCATCAAATTAACCCTGGTAAGATACTCATTGGCTGAATAGACGCCGTTCAGTTCCTCTCCTGGAAGTCCAGGGAACCAGGGAGCACCGGCTCCGGACCCTATAAAGAAGGCCTCATATCCCTCCTCCTTCAGATCGTCTATGGTGGCAGTCTTACCAACTACAAAATCTGTTATTATTTCGACTCCGAGTTTCTTTAAGTAGTCTATTTCCTGTCCAAGAATTGCCTTGGGGAGACGAAATTCCGGAATTCCGTATATCAGCACCCCTCCAGGTTTATGAAGGGCTTCGAATATTGTTACTTTGTAGCCCATCTTGGCCAGTTCTCCAGCAGCAGTCAGACCTGCAGGACCGGCTCCAATTATTGCCACCTTCCTGTTCTTGCTTACCTTAATCTGCGGTATTTCCACCTCGCCCTGGGCCCTTTCATAGTCGGCAACGAACCTTTCGAGGTTTCCTATGGCTACGGGTTTTTTGCCCATACGGGTATATGTACAATTCCCCTCACACTGGTCCTCCTGAGGACATACTCTTCCGCAAACTGCAGGCAGGGCATTGGTTTCCTTGATAATCTTGGCCGCTCCCACGAAATCTCCCATTTCTATTTTCTTCACGAATGTGGGTATATCTATTGCAACAGGACAACCAATTACACATGTAGGATTGGGGCAATCCATGCAACGACGTGCCTCAGCCATGGCCATTTCCGGGGTGTATCCCTTGTTAACTTCAAAGAACCCCTTTATTCTATCCATGGGCTCGTTCTCCGGCATATCCACCCTTTCAAGGGTCATCCTCTCCTTTATCTTCATCTTCTTACGAAGTTCCTTCCTCCAATCCTCATTCCATCTTGCCTTGAGTTTTTCCTTGAGGTCCTCTGGCATGTGGAGAGCGTCTTTCATCTTCCACCTCCAAATATGTAATCTTTGATTTCTGGATAAAATTCTGCAAACCTCTCAAGACTTTGTCTCTCATACTCACGGTAAGCCTTGAGCCTCAATATGAGGTTGTCATAGTCAACCTGATGCCCGTCGAACTCCGGTCCATCAACACATGCGAACTTTATCTCACCTCCCACAACGACCCTGCATGCACCGCACATTCCTGTACCATCAACCATTATAGGGTTAAGACTCACAATAGTGGGGATGTTATACTCCTTGGTAAGTTTCGCCACGAACTTCATCATTATGGTAGGCCCGATGGCAACCACCATGTCAATCTTCAATCCTTCATCAATAAGTTCCTGAAGACCATGGGTGACAAGTCCCTTCTTTCCATAACTACCATCGTCTGTCCAAACCCTGAGGTCATCACTTATAGCCTTCATCTCCTCTTCGAGAATTATCAGGTCCCTGGATCTTGCTCCGAGGATGGTAACTATTTTGTTTCCGGCTTCCTTCATTCCCTTTGCTATGGGATAAAGGGGAGCAATTCCAACCCCACCGCCAATGGCCACAACGGTTCCGAACTTTTCA
>JAMOUL010000123.1 GCA_027062035.1 Candidatus Aminicenantota bacterium
CGATGACCAGACTGCGCTTTATTTAAGAGTCAGATTATATTTAAAATTAAAGATGTATAATGAGGCCCTGAAGGACACAGAAAAGTTGTTGGAAATAGCTCCCGATGAACCATATTATATATATTCAAAGGCTTTAATAAAGGAAAGTCTGGGGGACTTAAAAGAAGCGGCAGAGCTTTTTGAAAAAGCTTCCCGAAAATTTCTGGACGAAAACCTGAAGAAAATCTCTAAGGTTAAGGGATATGTGGATAGGTGGGCTTATGTCCTTTCTTCCTCTGAGAAACAGGATGAGAGAATAAACGCGCTTCAAAATATATATCAGGTTCTTCAGGGAGAAAATCCTGTATATGTAGCTCCGGCGATACCATTTATTGTGAAATCATTTTTCTATGGGGATGGTATGGAATGGTTTCTTGCAAAGACTTTATTAATTGAATACTCAAGGAGATTTCCTGTGGACCGAAGGTGGGTCTGGTATTTGATGGATCAGGAGTATCGCAGTTGGGAAAGGGGGAAGAAGAAAAAAGAGAAGAAAAGAATGTTGAAGGAACTTAAGAATATCTTTTCCCTTATGGGGCGTAGGGCAATAGTTAAGAAAAAATAATAATTTATCTTATCTTGAAACCCACGTCGTCGCCTTCTATTTCCCTGGTTCCATCAAAATATGTATTCATAAGATTGTTTGGACCTCCACTTATAACAAAAATTCTTCTGGTTATATCAGCATCCGGACCATTGTCCAGAAAGGCAGAATTGATTAAATAGGCTTTTCCCCATGGGTCGAGCTTGGTGTCATTTATATAGGGACCATTCCATGAGGGATAATTATGGGGATTGGGATTGAGTTTTGGGTAGTGATTGGAAGGGTCCACAAGCTGATAGTATATAGTTTCAGCAGGTTCCTTCTTCCAGTTGCAGGGATTTCCACATCCGGGCGGAGGAAGATATGCCCCGCTCACTGTGGGTTTGGAGCCTATTAGTACCCTGCAGGAATTGTGTAGAGTTGACGAGTCTTCTATAGGCCATTTTCCCAGATCTTTTCTTGCTTCGATCATGGCCTTTGCAATCTCTCTTGAGTCCGAAAGAGCCCTTGCGACCTTTGCGTCCGTAATATTTTTTTCTATAGAAGGGACGAGAATAGCTATAAGAATCAGTATTACACCCAGAACAATGGAAACTTCCAGAAGAGTAAAACCTCTCTCTTTCATACTATAATTCTAATATCTTTTTGAATAATTTTCTAATTCTAATCGATGGATAGTTTTTTCCTGAGCTTTTCCAGCATATCAGCTGTCATCTTTGAAAGGTCATAATCAGGGCTCCATCCCCACTCTTCCCTTGCTGCTGAATCATCTATGGATTCGGGCCATGAATCTGCAATTTCCTGGCGAAAATCTGGTTTGTAGTCAATTTTAAAGTCAGGAATATGTTTTTTTATTTCATTGGCGAGTTCCTCGACTGAGAAGCTCATTCCTGCCACATTAAAATCAGTATGGTGTTTCAGGCGAGACAGGTCAGCTTCCATTAACATGATGGTTGCCTTCAGGCAATCGGGCATATACATCATAGGAAGTCTTGTGTCCTTTCTAAGAAAGGACGTGTATTTTTTGTGTTTTAGTGCCTCGTAGAAAATTTCCACCGCATAATCTGTGGTACCTCCTCCTGGTAATGTTTTACTGCTGATGATCCCGGGGTATCTTACCCCTCTTACATCAAGTCCGAACTTCCAGAAATAGTATTCTCCGAGCCTTTCCCCCACAACCTTTGTAATTCCGTAAATTGTTCTGGGTTTAAGAACGGTCTCCTGAGGAGTGTTCTTCCTTGGAGTTTCAGGACCAAAGGCTGCTATGGAGCTTGGCACAAACACCCGGGTCAGGTTTTTCTCCCTCGCTATTTCAAGAACGTTGTAAAGACCGTTGATGTTTACATCCCATGCAAGCCAGGGATTTTTTTCTCCGGAGGCTGAGAGTATGGCTGCCATATGAAATATGGTGTCAATAGAGTACTTTTCTACAACACTACTGAGCTTTTCCCTGTCCCTTACATCCAGGACTTCATAGGGACCTGATTCAACCATTTCCCTGGAAGGATCCTTTCTGATATCAGTTGCTACAACATTATCGGTCCCGTAACGTTCTCTGAGGACCATTGTGAGTTCACTTCCGATCTGACCGCAGGCACCGGTAATAAGAATTCTTTTCATCTCTTTACTCATCAGACCAACCTCTCCTTATGATTTTGTTTATACATTGAGAATTTACCCTTTCACGAAGATGCTGTCAAATTCTTTTGAGCGATGGTATAGTGCAGCAAAATTTACCAAAGTTTTTCAGTCCCGAACTTCCTTCTTTCCCTATCGTATAAATCAATTGAGTCTTATCGGAGGTAGAGGATGAAAAAAATAGCAATATTGATTCTTGTCGCTTTCATGCTGATAGCCAGGGAGAATACGGTTAGATTTGAAATACCCAGGATTAGCATAGCCCCAAAGATTGATGGGAAGATCGATGAAGTGTACAAAAGCTTTTTGAAGCTGGAGAAATTCCAGCAGGTGGAGCCCAAATATCAGGCCGAACCAACTCAGAAAACCGAGTTTTACATTGCTTATGACTCAAAAAATCTATATATAGCATTTAAGGCCTATGATACCGATCCTTCAAAGATCAGAGCGTCCATAACGAGAAGAGAAGATTTTATGAACGATGATATAGTTGGAATTCTACTTGACCCTTTTTTATCCAGGGTAAGGGCCTTCCTTTTTATGATGAACCCCTATGGGATTCAGGCTGATGGAATACATGATGACTCAGCCTATATGAAGCAGGAAGATTTTTCATGGGATGCTCTATGGTATTCAAGAGGAAAACTGTATCCCTGGGGATATTTTGTGGAGGCAAGGATTCCTTTCAAATCATTAAGATTTCCGTCAGGAGGAAACATTCACAGGTGGGGATTTCACTCTTTCAGGATTATACGTAGAAACAGCGAAATAGATTCCGTTGTACCCATTAACAGGAAAGTAAGGGGGATGGTACATCAGGAGGGTGAAATAGTGATAAGAGGGGATATAAAACCCGGACTCCATCTCGAAATGATTCCTACCCTTACAGGGCTGAGAAATGATGAGCAGAGTTTTAAACCGGAATTCGGATTTTCATTTAAGAACAGCATTACCTCCGATATAACGCTCGATCTTACATATAATCCTGACTTTTCACAGATAGAATCGGATGCGGGGCAGATCGATATCAATCAACGATATGCCCTTTATTATGAGGAAAAAAGACCCTTCTTTTTAGAGGCATCTGAAATTTTTAAGACACCAATTCAGATTTTCTATTCACGGCGTATAGCAAAACCAGAGTTTGGAGCAAAAGTTACAGGAAGGTATGGCAGATCAGCCTTTGGATTTATCTCTGCGTATGATACTGCCTCCTTCGAAAGCTTATGGAATGTTACAGCGGGAGGTGAGGACAGAGCCTATGTAAATATAGGAAGGTTTAAGTACGAAGTATGGAAGGGTAGCTATCTGGGACTTACCTTTACAGATAAAAGATGGGGGGATGGTAACTACAATTCAGTGGGTGGCATAGATGGTTATCTCAGGAAAAAGAATTTTGTTTTTGCCTTTCAGGGTGTGCTATCCAGAACCTCCAGGGAGGAAATCAAAGAGGGAAATGCCTTTGAGGGAAATTTCAGCTATGGTGGAGAACATTTCAATTTTATGATAGGAAGTAAGCTTATCTCTCCTGAATTCGATGCACAGGAGGGATTTATAAAAAGAACGGATATGAGAAGTTATTATTCATGGCTTGGATATACTTTTTATCCAGAAAAGAAGTTCTTTATTCAGGGCGGACCCAGCGTGTTTTTGAACTATATTACAGACTGGAATGGAAACAAGACTGACCATTCTGCAAGATTCTCCTTTCGTATTAGAACTGCAGGCAATTCATTTTTCAGTCTGTTCTATTCCAATTCCTATGAGAAGTACAATGAAAGAGATTTTACCAAAAGTAAAATTGGATTGTTTTTTAATAGCTCTCCTACAAAATATATGGCTTTTGGTGGGGGAGTTTTTCTGGGAGATGGAATATATTACAGTAATGACCCATATCTGGGATTTGACAGGGCAGGCCATCTCTTTGCAACCTTCTTTCCAACCAAAAGGCTTGCTATAGAATCGTCCTATGTTTTTGATTATTTTTATAAGACCATGGGTGGAGATCTGGTTTATAAGATGAATATTTTCAGAAATAAGCTGATTTATCTCTTTAGCAGGGAATTTTCGTTGAGGGCAATATGGGAGTATAACGATTACTATAAGAACCATTATGGAAGCCTTCTCGTCGCCTACGAATATTCCCCTGGCACTGTTTTTTACCTTGGAACTTCTTCAAATTTCTATAGAGAGAATGGTAGCTGGGATTCCAGTAATTTTACGGTGTTCGTAAAATTTTCATACCTTTTCAGGATATAATATCAACCTATTATTGCCCTTAATTTTTCAGAGAATTTATCCAGCTCAAAGGGTTTCTGAATGACTCCATCTATTTTCTCCTTTTCTATAAGTAACATTTCTTCCCTTGTTATATAACCGCTTATTATAATTATTTTGGTGTCTGGAGAGATGTTCTTAATTGTTTTGGCCAATTGAAGTCCCCCCATTTTGGGCATGGATAGATCTGTAAGCACTCCAATAATTTTATCCCTGTATTTTATAAATGTATCTATAGCTTCTTTCCCGTCTCTTGCTTCTATGGTTTCATATCCGAGAAGTGAGAGTATCTCCCTTTCTACTTCCAGTACTTCCGGATCATCCTCAACCAGAAGAATAATCCCCTTTTGCAATGATAATAGCGGTAATTCCGCCTTTTTGTCTTGTTTAACTGGCATAAGAGGAAGGTATATGGTAACCCGTGTTCCCTTTCCAGGAGCACTTTCTATTTTTATCTGTCCTCTATGGATCTGAACTATACTGTAAACTCTGTAAAGACCTACCCCCGAGCTTCCTCCATTTGTTTTGGTGGTAAAGAAAGGTTCGAATGCCATTTTCTTTACCCTTTCGTTCATACCCTTTCCTGTATCCTCAACTGTGAGCTCAATAATTTCATCTGTTGGTAGAACTTCCTTTGCCTTTTTTAAGTTTCTTCCCTTCAGTTTTCTCAGGTGAATTTTTATGCTTCCATAGGACTCTATAGCTTCTCTGGAGTTGAGCACGAGGTTATTAATGAGGATTTTTATAAGCTGGGGATTACCCTTAATGTGTAGATTTTCATCTTCAATATTTACGGATAGGTCGATTCTTTCAGGGAGAATTTTTTGAAGGAATTCAGTGTAATCTTCAAGAAGGTCGGAAAGATTTACCGTCGTCATTTCAGCAGGTGCACCCTCTCCGAGTTCCATAATTTCTGAAACCATTCTCGATGCCTGGATTGTTTTCTTTTTAATTTTCTTCCAGGAAGGGTGATGGGGATGTTTGCGAAGTTCCATTTCTACGGTGGTAAGTATAATACTGAGAAGATTATTGAATTCATGGGCAATTCCCCCGGCAAGTTTACCGAGAAGTTCCAGTTTTGACCTTTTTTCCGATTCTTCCATCGCCCTTATTTCTTCAGTAATATCCCTGAAAAGTCCCACTATCTTTACCACCCTTCCTTCCTTATCGAATATGGGAGCTCTGCTTATGAAAAGAATCCTCTTGCCGATAGCAGTATGATATTCATCCCTTGTTACCAGCGGTCTTTTTGTCTCCTTTATTATCTCAACAATTCTTTTTGCCTTCAGTGCTTCTTCAGGGGGAAACACCTCTTCAGGGGTCTTTCCTTCTATGTCTATTCCCAGTATCTCTCTTCCCTTTGGGTTGATCATTTCATACACAATGGTTCCTTCTTTAACAGAAGCAAGATAAATTCCCATGACGGAATGTTCATAAATAGCTTTTAGATTTTCCTGGAGGATTTTTACTTCCTCTTCAAGGCTTTTTCTCTGTGTGACATCCAGGGCTATTATTAAATTGGCGGGTTTTCCATCCAGTTCTGTAGGAGTTCCCTTGAATTCCACCCACTTTATGCTTCCGTCCCTGGCAACAATACGGAATTCATATGTATCAGGGAAAACATTTTCTCCTCGCTGTCTTTTTATCCCTCTTTCCCTTACCATTTCCTTATCTTCGGGATGCACAATTTCCCAGAATGTCAGGTTTTGAGCTTCCTTGGCCGAATATCCTGTAATTTCCTGGAAGGCAGGGTTGCACAGAACGAATTTATTATCCTGGATAAGAGCTATCGCAGCCGGTGACCTTTGAAATATCTGGTTCAGCCTTTTTTCGTTTTCCTTCAACTGCTGAAAAAGCTTTAGATTGTTAAGGAAGGAGGCAAGAAATGAGCTGAAGATTTTCCCGATAAGTATTTCTTCTTCTGCAAATTTTTTCTTTTTTGAAAAGTATAAAGTCAGGATTCCTATAACATTTTTTTGAAATTTAAGGGGGTAAATGATCAGGGATTTTATGCCTTCGTTTCGAAGAAGATCCCTTATTATTTCAAACCTTGAATCCTTCTCCACGTCTTCCACAATGAGTACTTCACCGGTGAAATAAGTTTTTGCGCCAGGAAGTTGTTCTGTATTTTTTATCAAAAAATCCCTGTAATTCTGTGAAATTCCCGTTGTCCAGAGGTTATTTATTTCTTCCTTTTCCGAAAGAAAAAAGAGGGAATAGCCAGAAGCCCCCACGAATTTTTTTATTTTGTCAGCCAATTCTTCCCCTATAACTTCGAAGGGGCCTTCTATAGGTTGCGCAAATATCTCTTCTATGGATTTAAAAAAATCAACATTGTTTGAAGACATTTTCAGGGATCAAAGAAGTATGTTCAGAGGACTCACTGCTTCGATCTTTACATTTTTTTTGAGGGTCCAGAAGATCATGTTCCTTTCTACTGGATACGTAATTTCAATGTAAATATTGTCCTTGTCCTTGGAAAAATATATATTTTCTTCGTCAAGATCCAGACCAAATCTGTCAGCGATATCCAGTACAATATTTACAGCCTGCACCTCTGTCAGGTCATATTTCCCCTTGGTAGCTTCTACAATGGCCTTTTTCACTATTTTTGCATCGATATCAATCTTTGCGTATGTATAGATTACAAATCCTCCGTATGCAAGCAATAGCAACAGAATTAAATTAAAAAATGCTGAACCCCCTTTGTTTTTCATCTCTTCTCCTCCTTCATCTTACAACTAAATTATATTACAATTATTTCAGGAGGCAAATTATGAGAAAAGTTTCGGCACTGTTTGTTTTATTAATATTTTTCTCCCTATCCCTCGCTTCTCAATGGCTTTATATTGGTCCAGTTCCTCAGGCTGCTCCCGCAGTTTCCGGAGGAGAAAAGGGGCTGGACGAGTTAGTGAATACCCGGATATCCATATCTCCCTTTTCTCCAGAGGAGGGCAAGGAGGTAGAACTAATACCCGGGAGAAGATTTGTATGGAAGGTTTATAACGATAGATTTTCGCCAGGAAGCACCCGGGGAATTTACTTTTTTGCTTCCTACCTTTTCCTTAATAAGTGGGAAAGGGTGAACCTGAAATTTACCTCTTCGAATAAATTCGTGGTTTACCTCGACGGAAAACTCCTGGATAAATCAAATAAAGGAAACCTGAAGAAAAAGAAACTTCTGGAACAGGGAAAACATTCAATCCTTGTGGAACTACTTTATGAACCTGCCAGGGATAAGGAAGTAAACCTTAAGCTAATAGTGGATAAGGGAAAAATCTCCCTTAAACCCTGTAGGCCCCTTTCTTTAAGAGAAATAATGAACCTGAGAAGGGTTAGATCAATTCTCGTCTCCCCTCTTGGAGAATATGCCGCAATTATGCTTTCAAAATGGAATAGCAATGGAAAACAGGAAAGCTGGGTTGAAATAATTCGAATAAGCGATCGAAAGGTGGTGAAATCCCTCAGAGGGATGAATGTTCGTAATTTCAGGTGGAGACCTCATACCTCACAGTATTCTTATGTGACCAGAAAAAAAGAAAAGGGGGTTATCTGGCTTTCTGGTGTTGACACTGATACAAGGAAGCTTGTAGAGAAAAAAGACCTGGGAAGTTTTGTATGGTCAAAGGATGGAAAATTCCTTATTTACTACACTACAGAAGTCAAGAAGGAATTTGACCTTTATGGTTTGAAGAGGGTAAAAAATCCCATGGATAGACAGAAGGGAAACAGAGAAGTTTACAGGGTTTTTCAATTGTTCCCTGAGACCGGCTTCGAAAGACCCGTAGCTGTTACAACGGCATATCCTGTGTCCGTCAATCCCTCCGGGAATAAACTTCTTCTTGAAGATACAATTTTCGATGCCAGGCGCAGGCCTTACTCCATTCCTGTGTTCTATCTTCTTGATCTAAACACTCTTGAAATGAAGAAATTAATAGAGGATCCGTGGATTAACAGAGGGATATGGTCTCCTGATGGAAAGAATATTCTTTTCCTTGGAGGACCTTCAGCATTTAATGGGGCAGGCAATATTCTTCCACGGGGAAGAATTCCCAATGAGTATGATAATCAGGCCTATATTTACAATTTAGAAACAGGTGAGGTTAAAGCCATCACAAGGAACTTTTATCCCAGCATAAATTCCGCAGTCTGGGTGCCTGATGGAAATATATATTTCACTGCTGAAGATAAAACCTTTGTTCGCCTGTATAAATATGATCCAGAAAAAGGGAGAATTCAGGAAGTTCCCACAGGTGTAGAAATTGTCAGAGGATTGAATATAAGTGAGAATGGACTGATTGCCTTTATCGGTACTGGGGTTAACTATCCACATAGAGCATTTGTTTTTAAGCCGGGTAAATCCGGGCCATTACTCTCGTATTTCCCCGAAGAAGAGGAGTTTTCCCGCATTATGTGGGGAAAGGTTGAGGACTGGGATGTTAAGGTGGGTAAGTTTACCCTGAAAGGCCGAATTTATTATCCTCCTGGGTTTACCCCTGAAAAAAAGTATCCTGTAATTGTTTACTACTATGGAGGGACGAGCCCTGTTTCCAGGGATTTTGATGGGAGATATCCCAAAGAGTGGTGGGCAGCAAAGGGATATGTGGTTTATGTTGTTGTTCCTGTCGGTTCAACAGGATTTGGAGAGGAATTTTCCTCATATCACGTTAATGACTGGGGTAAAGTGGCGGGAGAGCAAATAATAAAAGCCACAAAGAAATTTATGAAGTCATACCCCTTTGCCGGGAAGGTAGGAATAATTGGAGCGTCGTTTGGAGGGTTCCTCACGCAATATTTGCTTACAAAAACGGATATGTACGATTGTGCAGTATCCCATGCTGGTATAAGTTTGATTCCTCATTACTGGGGAGAGGGTTATTGGGGATATACATATAACGCAGTATCTGCAGCCTTCAGTTTTCCATGGAACAGGAAGGACATTTATGTAAAAAGGAGCCCTCTTTTCTATGCGGACAAAATTAAAACCCCCTTACTTTTGCTTCATGGAACAGATGACACCAATGTTCCCACGGGGGAAAGCGATCAGATGTTTACAGCTTTAAAACTTCTTGGAAAACCGGTGGAGCTCATAAAGGTAAAGGGTGAAAACCACTGGGTAATGGGATATAAACATAGAGTTGGATGGTACAGGGCAATAATTGCATGGTTTGACCGCTGGCTTAAAGGAGATTCAACATTATGGAAGGAAATTTTTAAAGAGAAATGAAAGCACTGGTTTTAGCGTTAATTCTTGGTTTGAGCGGTGCTAATCCGTATCCTGTATCTCAGGGTAATAAAATCAATTCCGGTTGGGAAAGGGTGGCCCGGTTTTCCCTGAGTACGGCAGGTTATCTTTATCTTATTGCCAATAGCGATGCTATAATCGTCAGTTCAGCAGGAGAACTTGCACCGTTTTCGCGGGACCTTAAAAGAAGGCCAGAACGGGCTGCAGCTCCGGGTATATATTTCCTCTTTCTAAAATCGTCCACGAAGTGGAAATTAATGTTTTCTCCTGTGCCTCACAAGAGGGAACCCGGAAATAAGCCCATGGAAGACAGTGAGTGTGATAGATGGGTGAGGAAAAAGAATCTTCTGGAGGAGGGAAAAGCTGTTTCAGCAGAACTTGAAAAAATCGGAGTTTTTACCACCTTTCAGGCAGAAAGCAAATTTTCTGAGAAGGTAGGTGTTGAGCTACCGTGGTTATCCTGGTGGAGGGATAAAAAACTAAAAACAATACCGGAGTTCAAACCCGTATACGATCCGGAAAAAGCTCACTATATATATCGTCTTCCTCTTTTAATGCACAATGAACTGAATAAAATGCCAGGTGTATATTGTTTACCATTTGTTGTGGATACATCCGGTCCGGTTCTGCCTGGAGTTTATTATTTTTTGAGCTGGAATAACGTCGATGTAAAATTGTTTAACAGTATAGGAATAAGATTGTACTTTTATTTGAATATGAGAATGAAAGGCCTCTCTCCTGAAGAGGCATTTTTAAGGGCGGATACCAGGGCAAGGCTTGAGTATTCGGATACTCAAACTACTTTTTCAGACCTGCCTGATATATTCGAAAGAATTTACAGGAGGTATTTTCAGTGATGCTTCATTTACTTCTGGCCCTTTCTATTATGTCTCCATTTAAGAACTATCTTCTCCAGCAAAAGTGCGCTTCGCCGAGAATTTTTGCGCTTAAAAATGCCGTGGTTCTCAGCTGTGAAGCTTCTCAATGGAGGGAAGATGAAATAATTGGAAAGAGTTTAAAATTATTCTCTTCCCTGATTCTACAGTATCCGTATGCCAGGAAGTATTCCATCGTATTAAGAAAGGATGAAATTCCTGTTATAGAATTATATGTAGAGGAAGGTGATATTCTTGCACTCCTTGCTAAGAGAATTTCCGCTGTGGATTTTGCCATGAGAATAAAAGCATAT
>JAMOUL010000124.1 GCA_027062035.1 Candidatus Aminicenantota bacterium
GGCGGGATGGTGGGGTGGGTCTTAGAGGGGGAGCCACTCAACAGAGAGTGAGTTATTCCTCTGAGACGATTTAAAGTAGAAATATGCGGGGGTGGATACAAAAATAGAAAGCAGATAAAATCCTTTCGTTATTAAGAAAAGAGGAAATTTTTTAATCACGAGAAAATATTGTATATCGTATATTATCGTTTTTCAATATCTTTATAAGAAATTTTTATAAAAAAGTCCAGAAAAATTTTACTCTCCAGATTTTCGGGCTACCAGCATTCTGTCCATTTTGTTGAAGCTATGGACATTAAGGATCTCGAAGCCCAGATTTCTCAGGTGTTCTTTATATTCCTTCAGCGAGAGGTCTCCCTTAAATGTGTAGATCTTTTCCCCCTTTCCCGGTCTGAAGGTGGAGAAGTTCCATTCCATGTCCTCCAGTATCTCCTCCAGTGAATCCCTGGGGTCATTATCCGGATGAAAACACTGTTTATTGAAATATAATCCCCCTCTTTTTAGAGCCCTGGCTATTTTCCTGGCTACCTCCGGATTTTTTCCTCCGGGATGAAAGGAGGAAAAAACAATATCATAATCGGTTCCAGGCTCGTCCCTGAAGAAGTCTCCCTGGATGGTGTGTACGTTTTTAGCTCCGTATTTTTTGATGTATTTTTCTGTCTCCTTTACTACATGGGGTAAGTCAAAAACAAAGCATTTCAGCTCAGGGTTTATCATGGAAAAGGCTATGGCATACATTCCATGTCCTCCTCCAAGGTCCAGAAGTTTTTTCGCTTTGTGGAACTCCCTGTAGGAAGATACAACTCTTACCGTTTCCTGGAGATGGCCGCATACGCATTCTTCTGCCATTACTCTGATTATCTCTGTGAAATCTGGAGTTTCTTCTCCTTTCATGGGCAGACCCCTGAGCCTATCTTCCAGACTCATCCATGTTTTAATCTTCCATTCCATCCATGATATGGTGTTTTCCATGTTGTAAAAGGAATCCTTTGTGAGATATGCGGTGGATATTTCTGTATTTTTATACTTTTTCCCCTTTCTTTCCACAAGTTCCATTTTTTCCAGAGCCTTAAGCATGAGTTCTGTCAGGCGTGGAGAAATATTGGTTTTATCAGATACCTCCTCTATGCTAAGGGGTTTCTTAAGGTATTCAAAAAAGCCCAGTCTATAAGCTGAGAGAAGGACTGAAAATTTCTTAATTCCAAGCACTGCCTCTGATATTATGGACCCCACCTTTTCCGGTGGAACTTCAGGTGGCTTCACGAATTTTTCCATGTTTTCACCCCATTTATCGGAATTACTACCTTTATATTCAATCCTGGAATTTTTTCAATTATGGCATCTATTCCATAGACCATTTTTATGACATCTTCTGTTATTATTTCCGGTCCACCTGCCCTGAATACCTTCCCACCCTTCATCAAAATGAACCTGTGGCTGACTCTTAAGGCAAGGTTCAGGTCATGCATTACCACAATGGTTGAAATCCCCTTCCTTTCGGTGATAGTTCTGATAAGCTCGGCTACCTCCATCTGATTTTTAAGGTCCAGGTTGGCCATGGGTTCGTCAAGAAGAAGAATTTCAGGGTCCTGAGCAATAGCTCTTGCGATCATGACCTTCTGGAATTCGCCTCCGCTCAGCTGGTCCAGGTTTCTCATGGCGAGCTTTTCAAGTCCGAGCAGTTTCAGGACTTCCTCTGTTCTCTTTATGTCCTCTCCTGATACCTCCCATTTTATATATGGTTTTCTGCCGAGAAGGACCGCATCGAAAACCTTTATGGGAGTTTTTTGTGAATACTGGGGCACATAGCCCATCCTTTTTGCTATTTCCTTTCCCGACATCCTGTCCAGTCTTTTGCCATCCAGATAAACCACTCCCTTAGAGGGCCTCAGGATAAGATTTATCGTTTTCAAAAGAGTTGTCTTTCCGGCACCATTGGTTCCAAGGATGGAGACGAGCTCCCCTCGTTTTATTTCGAACTCTATTCCTTTGAGAACCTTCACAGAGTTATAGGAAAATTCTATCCCTTCCACCCTCAGGTGCATTATGTATCCTCCCTTTTTATGAGAATGTAAAGGAAAAGGGGAGCTCCCATAAAGGATGTGATTATTCCCACGGGAAGGATTACAGGAGAAATTACCGTCCTTGCAAGGGTATCGGATAAAACCAGAAGAATTGCTCCCCAGATTGAGGCAGCGGGGATGAGGAACCTGTGATCGGATCCCATTATCCCCCTCATCATGTGGGGCCCGAGAAGTCCGATAAATCCTATTATTCCTGCAAATGCCACACAGGTTGCTGTAAGGAGTGAAGCAAGCATAATCCCTGCGAGTCTTGTTCTCCATGTGTTTACCCCTAAACTTCTGGCAGTCTCCTCCCCACTTTGCAGAGCATTATAATCCCATCTCTTGAGGAAGAAATATATAACGATAGGCACAGCTATTCCAGCCAGTATCCCCAGTTCCCTCCATGTTATTCTTCCCAGGTCTCCAAAGGTCCAGAAAATAATTGCCGCCAGCTCCTGGTCGCTGGCTACGTACTGGAGAAGTGTCAGTCCTGCTATAAATAGAAAGCTCATTGCAATTCCCGCCAGTATAAGGGCCTGAGGAGAAAGTCCCTTCATCCTTGCGAGGGTAATTACCACCAGAACCCCGATCAGGGCTCCGGCAAAGGCAAAGATAGTGGTTTTATAAGGACTTGAGATAATGACTGCGTCAGCTGCGCTATTGTGCATCTCCCCTGTTTTAAGAACCACAATCGAAAATGCCGCTCCAAAGGCGGCTCCCTGGGAGATTCCCATGGTGAACGGGGAGGCAAGGGGATTTTCAAGGGTGCATTGCATAACGGTTCCTGCCACCGATAGGCTCAGACCTACCAGCACTCCGGCAAGTATTCTTACCAGTCTTATATCCCATAAAATTCTGGAGGCGAGTCCTTCCCCTCTGTGGAAAAGGGAATTTACGATTTGCGTTATGGTGAGGTGGACGCTTCCAGTGCCAGTTGAAACAAGGACCACAAAAAAGAGCAGAAAAGTCCCGAGAACCAGAAACAGGACTCGTTTTCTTACATATGCAATGTACTCGTTCATTTCAGAAGATTGATTTTTATGTATCCTCCGTAGTCCTTCTTCATCTCCCTGTAGACTGGTTTTCCAACAAAGAAGGTGAAAATTTCATCCGCCTTTTTTTCAGGAGATATATCCTTAAACCTTTCGGGATAGAGTATCTTCCCGGCGAAATATGCATTTGCCAGCGCTATCTCTATATTTGTTGTGTAATAATTGAAGGGAAGAAGACCATAAACCCTGCCTTCCCTTATAGCTTTAAGGCCCCTGTAAAATGAGGGGTTTCTTCTGACATCCTTCAGGGTTAGTTTCAACCCTCCCTCATCTAAAAAAATGAAGTCCGGGTCCCATTTCAGGAGCTTTTCTCTGTCTATGGATACCCAGCCCCTGAGTTTAATTCTGTCCACAGGATTCTTAGCATTTATTGCAATAAATGTGGGAAATTTTGCCATGGTGCTGTCGATGCCATGGGATCCCTTGTAACCGATGCCTCCTATGTAGGCTGTTGGCCTCTCGTTTTCGGGAATGTCCCGGGTTCTTTTATTAAGGTCATTTTCCAGGCCTTTAATGTAATTTATTATATTTTCTGCTCTTTTTGTTCTTGAAAGGATCTTTCCTGCAATTTTGAGGGATTTAAATAGGGCAGCATCATCAAAGGTGGCAAGTTCCCCATAACTCAACACCACTACAGAAATTTTGAGTTTAGCCTGAAGCCTATCAGCGGCGCCCCGATTGATGTAAGTTGCGAAAATGAGGTCAGGGTTCAGGAGTACCAGTTTTTCTTCGTTAATAGGGTTCTGGCCCGGAGGTCCGCCTTTGGCAAATACCGGAAGTTTTATTAACTGAGGATTTGCTATTATATAGGGTCTTCCCCCGGGGTAATCCCTCTCAATTTTTTCAATACCAATAACCCTATCCTGAGCCCCAAGATATACTATTAACCTCAGGGCTCCGGGTCCGGTACACACAATCCTTTCAGGTTTATCCGGTATTGTCACCCTTCTTCCTGTCAGGTCAGTTAAAGTAAGCGACCACAGGGTGGCAGCGAGCAAAAGAACCAGAGAAATCTTACGAGTGCTACTCATATAAAAAATGTAACACCGAAATTTTCTTAAGTCAATTTTCAGTGGGTAAACTGGCTTGTAAGCTAAATTAGTTCAGGAAAACGAACCCGCATGACTACCTATGGCCCTGTGTCTGATAATCCGTAAAGGGAAAAATTCAAAAGGTTAATATTTATTTCTTCCTTTTCTTCTTCTCCGGCACAAGGAATTTGTTCCCTGTCTCCTTCACTATTCTTCCGTACCATTCTTTTGGATATCCAGGGTGGGTTACCTTTCCAAATTCATCCTTCACGTTACCGTCGAGATACTTCCATATGAGAAATTCCCCGAGCTTCTTCCAGCGTTTCAATACCATCTCTCCCTGTTCCATGGAATATCTGGTCAAATATTCCCTCGCAAGCTGTGGTGATTGTTTGTAAAGTGTGAGGGCTGCTTTCTCTATTCTGGGCTGGTCAGCTATGAATTTTCCTTCCAGTTCCCTCTGAACTTTCTGAATGTCCTTTATCATATCACAGTAACGGGAATATGCGTAGTTGGACACAAAGTTAAAAATCCAGAAGGCAGAGTCCCATGAGAAGTGGTTGAAATCACCTCCTTCCACTGACCATGCCTTTGGAACTCCTGTTATACCGGAATGGAAGGGAATATAAACAGTGCTGTAGGTATCATCGACTCCAAACCAGAATACTCCCCCGATGGGGTCGGGAAGCCAGGACCTCATCTGAGCCACGAAGGAAAAACCTGTCTGCTGGGTGGAGATGGCCCTTTCATTGAAGTATTTCTTCCCGTTGTACTTCCAGATCAGGGGCCTCCATCTATAGGGGAGTTTGAAAGGACCTGCTCCCACATCTCTGGTCATGTCCATGGGGGTTCCTTCAAAATGGCTTCTGAGGAGCTGTATCACATCCCTGACAGTCAGTTTTTTGTCCGGTTTTATCCATAAAGGAAGGGGTTTTGCTTTGACGTTCCCCATGGCATAATCCAGGGGAAGCTCTTTTGAGGGAGCACTCCTGCGGAATATGTCCCATACCCTTGCCTCACAGAACCTCAGGGCGCCGAAGCTTGGAGGGTCATAGGCATCGGCGAAGCTGAAATCTTCATCTTTTCCCTTGAAATATCCCATTTTCCTTGCAAAGGAAATAACATCTTTGGAATAAATGCATTTTTCGGGGTCATGGAGGGGGAATTTTCTGATCCTGGATTTGTTAGCATGAGCTGAAATATATCCATCGGGAACTCTGCATGCTACCCAGACCGCTCCCTTCTCTTTGCCCTTTCCTACCATTTCCATTATCCATACTTCCCCGGGGTCTGCAATTGAAAAGCTTTCTCCCTCACTGTAATACCCGTATTTTTCGGCCAGGGACGTCATTACCTTTATGGCCTCTCTGGCGGTTCTGGCCCTCTGAAGCGCAAGAAACATTAAACTTCCATAGTCGATTCCAGTTTTGGAGCGGAGTTCGTGCCTTCCACCGAAGGTGGTTTCTCCTATGGAGACCTGATGCTCGTTCATGAATCCTACAACCTGGTAAGTGTGGGGAACCTGAGGTATGCTCATCAGGTATTTCCCTGTGTCCCATTCGTATACTTCCACCATTTCTCCTGGAAGATGGTCCCGGGCAGGGGTAAAATAAAGGGCTCCGTAAAGTGTGTGAGAGTCAGCAACATAGGCTATCATTGTGGACCCATCTGCCGTTGCTCCCTTTGTTACAAGGATATTTGTACATGGAAATATCCATGCTGACATCGAAAGGAAAAGCATAAATGTCAGGGTATAGAATAATAACCGTTTAATTTTTTGTCTCAATTTTTCCCCCTTTGGTTAATAGTTTATGAAAGTCTATTTTATAAAAGAAAACTCTCCAGGGTCAAAGTTTAGTGATACCTTAAAACAGACAAGGATTGGATATGCATGCTGGACCTCTTGTGATAACCCCTTCTGATCACCTGAATTTCTCTTCCTTCGGGTCTGTGGCAAAGAAATTCTCTTCATAGAGTTCGCTTCTTTCCATTTACATCATGGAAGGGAGCGCTTCCCTGTTGTTCACAGTTATGAAGATGTCTAAAACAACCCGTCTTCTCTGTTGTTCTGCCAATAGAGGCTGGTTAAAAGGAGAGAAGTAAATATGAAATATAGAATATAAGAGAAATGAAATATTTTTCTCAAAATTTCCCCGGTGCCTTCAGGAATATTGTGGAATTACCTTCTTACCCACCTTCCCTTTATCCATACCCAGTGGTTTCCACGTCTTTCCCAGTGACCGGGGATCCAGACGTATCCACGTCTTGCCTTTTTCCAGTGCCCTGGCACCCAGACGTATCTTCCTCCGCGCCATACCCAGTGTCCGGGTACCCATACATATCCGGGCCTCGCCCTTACAATCACCCTTTTGGGAGGAGGTGGAGGGATTTCAGGGTAACTGCTTACCACACAGGAGAGCATGGTGAGGGCCATAGAGATTGTTATCAGAAGGGAGAATAATTTTCTCATACTACCTCCTTTCTTTAATAATAGAACAGGTCATAATCTTTTCAAAAAAGGTTTAAGTTATGTAATACAGGACTGCTGATAGAAATCCTTTAAGTACCACATAATCCACTGCCGGGGTCTGTCCCCTTTCCCTGATCCTCCAGAAACGTTTTTCCCCATCAGCCTTCAGGTTTTGTTCCGTTGCTTCTTTTTCCACCGCATCAATCATTGCATATTCTGCAATCCTTATATGTCGGAGAAGGTCTCCCATATCCTCCCAGTTCCCCATTCTTTTCCATAAGGAGAATTCCTCCAGCTCTTCCTCCCTCTGGAGGAGAAGTAGAGGAGATAGCAGCAGAATAGAGGCAGTGATGGCCTTATTCAGCTTGGGATCCGATACAGGGAGTTCCAGGGAGAGGTGTGGTTCATAGAGACGAAAACATTTGCCCGTATATTTCCCCTCTTCTACCACTGCTATTTCCCTGTATCGATGCTTGTTTTTCAGAAATTTCAGTAGATCTTCCGGTGGGTTTTCCCTTGAAAAAAGCACCAGTCTGGTATTCTTAACCCTTCTGGCGTAGTTTAAAACTTCCTTTAAATCTTTCCCTATTTGAACTGACATTCAAGCTTTACGTTTTTCCATTCATCCCCGAAATCAACCAGAACCTTTTTTAGGGTTTTAATCCTGAGAATTTTTGCGCCAGAGCAAGAAAACTTTTTGTCGGTTAGAATGAAAATCCCATTAAGCTTCTTTCCCCAGAGGGAAAGATTGAAACCTGTTTCTTTGAGTTCAAAACTCTGTATGATCGGTGTTCTGGAGAAGTCCCCGGGACCCGGATTAATCCTTACAAAGGGAAATACAAAACCATTCAGTTTATAGCTTATGTCCAGAATTAATTCATTTGAATCTATCTTTACAGGACCGTTGGTGCTTGCAGGTGTTCCATTGATGTAAAGTTCCTTCGAGAGAGCCGGAATATCGGGGGCAAAATTGAGGGTATAGCCCTGGAGATTATGTGCCTTTATCCTGTACTTTACCAGGTTCCATGAACGCCGGTAAATAATATCTATGCTGCCATTTCCCGCCCTCAGGTTTTCCGCCTTCAGGTTTTTCCAGTAAAGAGGAATTCTGGGTGTCAGGTTTATGGTTCTGGTTAAAGCATTGGGAGAAAAGCCCAGGAGTCCTTCCACAAAGGCGGATAGGGTGGTTCCACTTGACCATATCTGATTTGGTACTGACTGGTCCAGTGGTCTATAGATGTCCCCTGAAAGGAGTTCTGTTGCGGCACCATAATCAAAGTCTCCAAAAATGTTTGCGTTAGCCTGAAGAAGAGAAAAGGCATGATATGGATTTCCGTAATTGTAGAGGGCTAATGAGGCAAAGCCCGTAAGGAATGGCCATACTGCTCCATTGTTGTAGCTTACAGGATCATAGTAGTTTGAGCGGGAACTCAGAAACCGGGTTCCCCAATCCGTCGATAGCCAGGGTGTTGCAATGGTTTCCGCAGCCACCTTTCCCCTTTCTTCTTTAATGGCTCCGAACCTCATTGGAATTGCAGGCCAGATGGTTGTTTCCTTAATTTTCCCGTCCTTTTTTATGGCGTAGACATAATACTGTAAGTTCTGATCCCAGAACAGCTGTTCGAATTTTTCCCTTGCTCTTTTCAGGTATTTCTGTGAAAGGATGAGGTTTCTTCTGGAGCGGAGGATTTTCCATATGTTGTTCATGGCCTCCCATGCTTTTATGGATAGTCCAGCAAGGAGTATGTCCGTTTTCATCGCCTGTCTCAGAGGGCCGGTCTCCGAGGCTCCTGTTCCTGCCTTTGCGGTGTCCACTATCCCATCGTCGTCTGCATCGGCGTTGAGCAGCCATTCCATCAGTCTGTAAATTTTTCCGTAGTATTTTCTCAGCAGAAGTTTATCTCCGGTCCATTTAACGTAATAATCCAGTAATAGCGCAAAATAGAGGGTGGTGTCCCCGTGAAAATATGGAAAACCGTAATTCCTGAACCAGTTCACAAAACCAGCACCCTGTGAAATTTCATGGGGTATTTTCCCGTCCTTTCTCTGGTATTTAAACAGGAATTCTATTTCCCTTCGGGCTCCCTCAAAATCACCGTAGTTTACTACTGCAAGGGAGTTTATAATCCCATCGCCTCCGAAGAACCATGCAAAGCCGGGGCGTTCTCCTTCTCCGGAGAGTCCATATCCGGCCACAAGACCTTCCCCGAGGTATGGATTACGGACAAAGGCGAAGTTTAGATTGAACATGGCCCATTTAAGGCCCTCATTAAACCTGGGGTCAGGGGTTGTTATTCTGAGATGTTTTTTCATGAAATCGGCAATAAACCCCTTTCTTTCAAGCAGGGCCACCTGGTAAGCATTCCTTTTTTCGGAAAAGAACTTCAGGATATCCTGAAGTTTTCCAGCCCCTGCGGTTATGGGAATGACAAGAATATGCTCTCCCTTTTTCAGTTCCACCCTGTATTTTAACTTTCCTCCAGGAAGTTTGTGGGCCGGAAGTTTACCTTCCTTTTTACCCTCCGGAAATCCAACAATGGCGAAATTTTTCCAGCTGGCCTCAGAGAGAACAAAATAACCCTTTTTATCCCAGTAGCTGAATCTTCCTCCGAGACAGGCCGGCCACATGGGGGAGAGATCTGGCTTAAATGAGAACTCTAATTCCATGTCCGACATTGTGTATATATCATAGACGATATAAGCTATTGGCTCTTCCAGCGCAGGATATATCTCCTCATCGATTCTCCATGTATCGCCCAGATAGGTGCGGGTAAAATGTTCCGGAGAGATTCTATAGGTGTATATCGAAACATAAGGATTTTTTTCCTCCCCATTGACTATTACCGCGAATTTTAAATCGTGCAGTACCTTATAGGGATATATCCAGACTTCGAGGGCAGAGCCATCCACCCTTCCCATTACCGAAGCACCCTTTCCGTATACACCGAAAAATGAGTGGGAAAAACTTTCGAAACCCTTTGCGAAAACGAGTGAAATTCCCAAAAGGAAAAGGCCTATAACTTTCCTCATTAAAACCTCCTTAGTTCGACCCTGAACCTTCCTTTTTTCAGGCTCTTCCATTTTTTCTCCTTTCCTGCCCGTATTTTCATTTCATCAGAATATACATAAGCTTCCATTGAAATTTTATCATCTCTTATCCTGATATTCCTCAAAACTCCCTTTCCTGTAAATTCCAGCAGCATTTTTCCATTTGAGTACAGGGAAAGTCGCTCCGGGCTCAATATAAGGCTGTATTTTTTCCCTTCAAGACGTATGTTTTCTATTGTACTTTTTCCGGAAGCTGCAAGGTTTCCAGTGGTAAGCCCATCGGTAGGGGAAACATCTATGAACTCTTCCAGGAGAGCCAGAGCGAACAGTGGGCCCCAGCTCTGATAGCGCTGACCACCTCCTTCTCCTGTTATGGAATTGTAATTTTCCCTGCACAGATGATATTTTTTCCAGCTTCTGAGAAATAGCCTTGCTCCCTTAACGGCAAATTCAGCTGCCTCCCTGTCGAACCTATAGCGTTTAAGTCCATGGTATACCAGATAATTGGTGGGAGGCCATATGGTTCCTCTCCAGTATTGCTGATCCTTAAATGCAGGATGATCCCTGGATATTGTTGGTATTACAAAGTCACCCCAGAACTCTGCCGGGTTTAGAAGGTGCTTCAGAAGGAAGCGACTCCTTTCCACAGGTGCTATCCCTGCAGTAAGTGGATAAAAATTGGATGATGCCTTTGATGAAGAAAGCCTGCCATTCCAGTACCTGTCAAAATAGAACTTTTTCTCCGTATCCCAGAGCCATTGGTTGATTCTTCCGGATACCTTTGTAAATTCTTTTTCAAATCTTCTTGCCTCCTTCTGATTGTTGAGGATGGCGGCTATCCTTGAAAGGGCCCGGGCATCAAGGGCGTAAAGTGAGGTGAGGTCAAGGCAGTCCATTTCCAGTGTGTTGGTCTCTTCATTGAAGGGAACGTCATCGAAGTTCGGAAGGTCGTCCTGACCTGATTCCCATGCAGCCCTTGTTCTTCCAGATGCACCCTTTTCCCATGATGGGATTCCTTCTGGTATGAGTTCCGTATCACTTCCCCATTCGTAAAGGCCGTTGTTGTTCCCGTCCCTTTTCAGGTGTTTTCCTATGTTTCGGCTCCAGTAGAAATGGAATTTTTTAAGGCGCTCAAAGGAATCCCTGAGTATGCCTGCATCACCGCATTTAAGATAGGTTTTAAGCACGGTGAAAGCCCCTACGGGAGGCTGTCCCCTGTCAGGGCTTCCGCTGTGTGCTGAACG
>JAMOUL010000125.1 GCA_027062035.1 Candidatus Aminicenantota bacterium
CATACTCTACCAAGTTTTCGGTATAAATCACTCATCAGTACCATTATACTATAAAATGAATTCAGTATAGTAAATCATTTTATAAATTAAACAATCCAGGGAAACAAAAAGCAGGTGGTGACACAAAGTGTTGGTGATATAATATCTAAGTAATAACAATAAAAATAGTGTTTAATATGAAATTATAAAAATGGGTGAAAAAAGGAGGAAACATGGAAAATAAAAATGTATTATGGATTGTGGTCCTGATACTTGCCGTAGTTTTTCTTGTGCTGCTCATACCTTCGGGGATGGGGACCATGCACGGAAGAGGCTGGGGCGGAATGATGGGCTGGCACGGAATGGGATTTGGCGGTGCATTTATGTGGTTGATAGGAATACTTATTATAGGTCTTGTTATATATCTGATTATAGGGGGTGGAACTTCTGCAGGTAAAAGGGAAGACGAGGCTCTAAGGATTCTGAAAAATAGACTGGCTAAGGGAGAAATAACAAAGGAAGAATACGAAGAACTCAAGAGGAAATTGGAAGAATAAAATGGGGTGAGATTTTATTTAAGCTTAGATTGTTTATTAAATCGGTTAGAATGTAAAGTGAAAAATTGATATACTATACACGTTTATGTGTGGCAGGTATACATTCCCTTTAAAGAATGGGATCAAAACAAAAACATCTGGAGGTGTACTATGAAAAAAATTCTTATTGTTTTAGGGATTCTGGGGCTGGTATTTTCCGGTTTTGCAGATGACTACAAAACTTATTTTTCACGGTATGTGGCTATAGGAGACAGTATAACTGCTGGTTTTCAGGATGGGGGATTGGTTGACTATTATCAGAATGTAAGCTTCCCGAAATTACTTGCTGATAGGGCTGGTGCTGCTACCTTTGAAATGCCGCTGGTCTCCCCGCCCGGTATTCCTCCTGTTTTAACCCTTATAGTTGATGCAAGTGGCAATTTTAATCTTGCTCCAAGTTCCACCATATTTGGAGTTCCAGAAAATCTGAATTACCCTGCGCCTTACAACAACCTTGCTGTTCCCGGCGCAGATACCCATGATGTTCTATATACGGTTACAGACAATGGTGGATACCATGACCTTGTTTTAAGGGGACTTGGAACGCAGCTTCAGCAGGCTATAGCACTTAACCCCACCCTTATTACATTGTGGATAGGGAATAACGATGTTCTTGGTGCGGTACTGGTAGGAAGAGTGATTGAGGGCGTGACAATAACTCCTGTCGCTGTATTTGAACGGAACTTAAGGAAAATAGTGGCTACTCTTAAACAGAAGACAAATGCAAAAATAGTAATGTTGAATATCCCCCAGGTTACCCTCATTCCCTTTGCCAATTATGTTAAACCTTATATAGAGGCTAACGGACAGAAAATATACCTTATAGGACCAAAGGGGCTTTTAACAGACAATGATCTTGTGCTTTTATCTGCGTTACCTTATATTTATCAGGGAATAGGTGTTCCGATTGCTGCTGGTGGTACAGGACTTCCCCTTCCCGATGAAGTGGTTCTTGATTCCAGCGAGAAAGCTAAGGTCATGGGAAGGGTGAACAAATTTAATTCCATAATTAAGCAGGTAAGTTCTGAGTACGACATACCCCTTCTCGATATTAATGGATTGTTTCAAAATGCTGCTACTGAAGGCATTACCATAGGAGGAGTGACCTTTACAAATGCTTATCTTACCGGAGGACTCTTTTCTCTGGATGGGGTTCACCCATCTACAATGGGACATGCGCTTATCGCCAATTACCTTATAGAACTTATGAATGAAAACTTTGACTGGGAAATGCCCCTTATTGATCTGAGCAAATATTTCTGGACGAGCCCAAGGCCATCTTCTTCAACCGCTGTAACTGGATATGTGGTGGACAATCTCATAAAGATGTTTCGTCCTATAAGGGATAGAGTGCACAGGGAGAAATAGAAAAAATATCTTTTTTCGCCGGGAAGGAGCAACTTCCCGGCATTTATTTTTCAGGCTGAAGGTAGAACTCTGTACAGAATTAAGCACCGGGTTTTTGCCCCCTTTGTTTTTTCTACTATGAAATTTAGAGTATTTTAAGTTACATATAAAACGATTCTCTTGCAACCGGTCTTAATTTTCACTAAAATCCGTATTATAGAGGTTAAAAATGAAAAGAATTATTAAAATACTTGTGATTTTCGTAGTTATAGTGGGAGTGGGTATTGGGGGTTATCTGGGATGGAGGTACTGGAAGGGTAAAAACAGAAATAACCCCGGGCTGGAAAACACTGAGGTTAAGGAAAACCAGAAGGTAAAGGAGGCTCCTGTACCTGTTAAAGTAACAAAGGCAGTACGCGGGGACTTACCCCTAAGACTTACCTTTTCGGGAGAAGCTGATGCGTGGGAAAAGGCCACCGTTAAAGCTGAAACCGCAGGACGGGTGGAAAGGATAGTTCGTTCGGTGGGGGATTATGTCAGGAAGGGGGAACTTGTTATAAAGCTGGAAGATGCAGAAAAGAAGCTCGAACTGGAAAAGGCAAAGGCAGCCCATTTGAAGGCCCTTGCCGATTATATTTCTACCTTCAAGCTTATTAAGCTGGGAGAACCTGGTATGGAGAGCGACGCCAGGGAAAGGTTGAAAATCGCCAGAAAAAAATATGAAGAATTGCTTACCAGATATAGGGCAGGAAAATGTACAGAAGCTGAACTTAAGGAAGCGGAGAATAAACTGCTGATAACCATGATAGAGACAGGGGCATTGAGAGAAGAGGTTAGAAAA
>JAMOUL010000126.1 GCA_027062035.1 Candidatus Aminicenantota bacterium
GAGTTTCTTTCCATTTTTAAAATTTAAAACTTTTTCTCCATTTAAATTATAAAGTCCATTCTTTGTAAGTATGTAAAGTTTCTTTTTGAAAGTAGCAATATCAATGGCTGGTAAATCTAAATTTCTCCATTTCTGTAATTCAAAACCATCAAGGGAAGTTTTTAAAATCCAGCCCGCTTCAGTGCACGCGAATATATGGCCATTCATTGAGGTAATACCGGTGGGTGCTAACGGGGCAAGCCATTCATGTTTTTCATAGGGAGGAATTAATTTCTGTGCCCCGATGAAGAATGCAGTTATAAACAGGAGAAAAAGAAGCTTATGAAATCCTGTTGATCTCAATTTTGTCTCCCTTTATAAAACTTATTACCTTGTTTTTTGTATCTACAACAGGTATTATGTATAAATAATCAGCGGGAAAATTTCTTTCGAAGAGCAATTTCCCTTCAAGGGAAAAGACCTTAAAGTTTTTTACAAATATTCTTGAGTTTCCCCCATGTCTGGGATCATTAAAATATTGATCGATGGAATACATGATAAAAATTTTATGTCCTGAAAACAACAGGTATCTTATTCCTATATTGCAATCATGTGTTTTATCCACGAACTTAAGGAAATTTTTCATTTCGTGAATTTTTACCCTCAGTCTGATGTTAAGTCTTCTGTCCACGAGTAAAAGTTCACCGTTTCTCAGGGTAACAGGGAAAAGAACTTCTTTGCCTTCTTTTATGCTCCATGGGTAACCACGGTTAATGTTGGCAAAGGAGGCACTGAATCTTATTTGCTTTATGAGTTTCCATCTGGCAGTGTCAAAAATTATGATTCCGGATTTTTTTCGCTCCTGTTCGAAGTATTCGGTGTATGAAATCCATGCAAGGTTGCCTTTTCTATAAAGTAACTTCGGAAGAACGTATTTTCCATACAGTCTGTACGAAGCGATAATCCTTCCGGTTGGGCCGAGAAGATAAAGCCCGGCGTAAATATCAGAGAATCCGCCCCGGGTAAAGTGATTGTGAGGAGCCCTGGCTACGATAATAATTCCGTCCTTTGAGGAAAAGGATTCCTCAGGTGAGATTCCGGAAAATATTGTGAACTTCTTCTTTAATTTCTGGCCACTGGCATTAGCTTCATATACATCTATCCATTTTATTATGTTTTTTCCCCTTAGAGTGCCTAATCCGTGTATAAAATATTTCTTTCGCATAAATTGGCACAGGGAGACCTGGTAAAGGGAAGATGGTAAATTAATCTGATAGAACTCCTTCTGTTCACCGGTTTTCAGATCATAGACGAAAAGAAATGGATCCCTTTTTACCAGAATTGAATCTCTGAATATCTTTATCCTGTCCGGAGATGGAAAAAATATGGACCATATTCGTTTTCCCATGGCATCTACTGCAAGGTAATTGGAAGTAAGCCCGAATATGGAGAATCCGTCCATCGGGATTACGTAGCCCTGATATCGGTCCTCGTGTATGTATTCGAGTCTTTTAGTTTCAATATAAGTGAGGTTAAAGGAAAAAAGACGAGCACTGAGCAATAAAAGAACAAGCAGTTTGGACATAGGTGAAAATTATAACAAAAAAATGCAGAAGGGTGTTACTAAAAAATTAAAAATTATGAAAGAGGGAAAATAATGGAGAAGGACCGCCCTGTATGCAGAGCGGTCCTTTTTGTGGCGTTACTTAGATACTCTGTCTTTCAGAGTCTTACCTGGTCTGAATACAGGATAATTCTTTGCAGGAATCTTAATAACTTTTCCTGTGGCCGGATTCCGTCCTTCCCTTGCTTTACGATGACGGGTGTAAAAAGTTCCGAAACCAGGAATTATAACCTTTCTTCCTGCGTCGAGTTCTGTTGCAATGATTCCCTTTCCTGGACGTGCGTCAAATATAGCATTCACAACCTCCAATGCCTTTGCCTGTGATAGACCAGTCTGCTTTGCAAGCTTTTTGGCGAGTTCTGTTTTGGTCATGTGAACCTCCTCAAAATTTTTTCGTTTAACTTATACCACAGTTTTCAAGTCCCGGTCAAATGTTTTTCCTAAAATAACTGAAAAAACGGGGTTTTTCGTCATTTAATTTCCTTCAGTAATTCCTGGACAGCTATGGTTAATTGAGTATCCTTTCCCTTTGCATCTTCGCCCAGCGGGTAGACCACTCTGATATCAGGAGGGCATCCGTGACCTTCCATATTGGTCATCGTGCCATCGTTTACATACCAGCCCCTGAAGGGAACCCTTACAGCAGAACCGTCTATAAGCGGTTGTGAGCCTGTTGAGATTACCGAGCCATTGGTCTGTTCGCCGACGATCTTTCCCCTCTTTAAAGTTCTTATGGACCATGAGAATATCTCCGCATTTGAATAAGAACGTTCGTTGGCAAGGACTATTATGGGCTTTGTCCATGCATAGAAGATCCTTCTTCCCTGAGGATACCCGGGTCCACCATCTCTGGGAATGGTGATTGCGTGGTTTTTGACCATAAGGGAAGCAAGCAGATAATCGGTAGTCCAGCCTCCAGGATTGTTTCTTACATCTATGACCAGTCCTTCCTTTCCATGGGCAGCAGCATATAGTTCTTCTATATATTTATGGAAACTATCAAGTCCCATAGCCTGTATGTGAATATATCCGAGTTTTCCATGGGATAATTTATTAACCATATCCCTTCTTGATGCCACCCATGCTTTATAAATAAGCTCTCTCTGCGACCTTTCAGGGATGGTTTTAATTCTAAGTGTTTCAAAATTCTTCCCTCTCTTTATTTTTAATAATACTTCATTTCTATCGAGAAGCAATTTATAGACATTGTTTTTGCTGACAGATTGACCGTCAATTTCAAGGATAATATCGCCTTCCATCAATCTGGACTGGGGATAGGAAGCAGGGGAGTCAGGAAGAACTTTTTTGATTAGCAACCCTGATTTTACAGGTTCCATTACAACTCCAAGTTCCCTGCCAGATTCTATGGATTTTTTTCTCGGTGCATAGCAATTGGTGTGGGATGCCTTAAGATATCCCTGCATTAAGTTGAACATATAACAAAATTCTTCGGGGGTGGAGACTTCAGCAAACACAGGGGTGAATTTTTTCTTCAGACCCTTCCAGTCAGTTCCGTGCATTTTCGGGTCATAGAAATAATCCCTGAGGGTTCTCCATGCCTCTTCAAACTTTTCCAGGTTTTCCTTTACGACGTTTATATACATCTTTGTGCGGAAGAAAACCGATTTTATCTTTCTGGACTTCGTATCAAAGTATCCTATTTTACCCCCTGAGATCAGGAAGAATAATTTGTTTCTCTTTTTATCCCACTTCAGATTGCCTCTGATCCTTTTACCTGTGGTGAGCCTTTTTGTCTTATCCTTCAGTCTGTCATACGCAAAAAGATCCCATCCTTCTCTTGTTTGTGAGATGAAGTATATGGTCTTCCCGTCGGAGGAGATCGCTATTTCGCTCTCAGCTGAGGGAAAATCGGTTATCCTTCTCAATCTGTTTCTGATACCTTCAAAATCTATTTTTACCGCCGGGGTTTTATCCTTTTCCTTCTTTTTCTTTGCGTAGTATTCCTCCCAGTCTTCCCTGGTTCTGTAATCGTCCCTCCGGGTAAGGTAGAAAAACCATGGGTCCTGATTTCTCATTATTCTTGCAGAGATAAAGGCAAAGAACAGACCATCAGGGGACCATACTCCATTGAGATCTTCGTATGGGTGCATGGAAACGTTTATAGGCTTTGCCTTTGCATCCTCAAGGTTCAGGAAATATATTTCCCGGTTAAAATTATTATCGTCCCTGGAAAAGGAGAGCCATTTACCATCAGGCGAAAACCTTATGTCGGAAAGATTCCAGTAGGGACTGAGGGATTTCTGGTTCTTTCCGTCGGCATCGCTTATCCATAGGTCTCCTTTTCCTTTGATAAAGGCAAGTCTTTTGCCATCCGGAGAAAGAACAGGAGACCACTCTTCCTTGTCGGAGCCTATTATCAATTTTTCCTTTACTCTCAGGCTCCTGGTAAAGCTTTCCCCATCCTCTGTATAAAGATAATAAATATCTTTAGAACCCCTTTTATCCGAAACAAAATACAGTCTTTTTCCATCTGGAGACCACACCGGAGAATATTCTCTGGCAGGAGTATTGGTCAGATTTACCGCTGTACCTCCCTTCGTTTTCACAACAAAGAGGTCTCCATGGGCAATAAAGGCGACTTCCTTACCGTCGGGCGATGGGGCAATTTCCTCTGCATCTCCTGTTATTACCCTGGGAATAATCTGTCCGGAGGGGATATCTCCGGATGCCACAAAATTAATTCTTTTCGGTTTTTCTCCCTCCCTCATTGTATAAATCCATGCCCTGTGCTCAAAAACAATGATTCCATTTCTTGAAACTGAAGGATGTAAAATTTCTTCGTTAAGGGATGTTAATTTAACCAGTTTTCCTGTTTTCAGATTCTTCTTCCAAAGGTTGAAAACTCCATCCCTGTCTGAGACGAAGTATATCCAGTTACCATCCGCTGACCACTGGGGCCATTTATCGTTTCCCTTATAGGTGGTGATCCTTTTATAAGTGTCCCTTGCGATATTGTAAATGACAACGTCATGATTGGCCGTACCGTGATAACCCTTTTTCCATTCCTCTGAGGAACCATAATTGAAGGCTATGAGTTTTCCATCCGGGGAGTACTTTCCAAAGAAGGAGATTTCGTTCACCACGCTTACCGGAGTACCTCCTTTAATTGATACCCTGTAGAGATTGTAGTTGGCATAGTGATAGGTAAGGTCTCTATTGGAATAGAAAAGCACATATTTGCCATCAGGACTCCAGTCAGTCACATAGTCCCTGCTGTGCCTGTAGGTAAGACGTATGGGTGCGCTTCCCTGTGCCTTAATTATGAACACATCGTAGGAGCCGAATCTGTTGGAAGAGAAGGCGATCCATTTTCCATCAGGAGACCAGACCGGCCTTATATCATCTGCCGGGGAAGCGGTAAGCCTTATTGCCTCCCCTCCATTTGCTTTAACCTTCCATATATCCCCCTGATAGCTGAATGCAATCCACTTTCCGTCGGGGGAGATTGATGGGTACCTGGGAATTCCCAGAGCAAATGCGAGGGATACAGTAAAAATGAATACCGCAATTTTTCTCATTTTTTTCCTCCTTCATTTAATATATATGAAAAGGATAATGAATGTAAATCTTTTTATAACTCCTGTACTGGACTTGAAAAGGGGTAAACTGATATAATTTAGATGAGCATTTAAGGAGGTAATGATGAAGGTCCTGGTTGTTGGGGCAGGGGGAAGGGAACATGCCCTCGTATGGAAGATAAAACAATCGCAGAGGGTGGATAGGGTTTTTATAGCACCCGGGAATGGTGGCATAGAAGAGAAAGATAGGGTTAATATCCCTGTGCATGAAATCGTTGCC
>JAMOUL010000127.1 GCA_027062035.1 Candidatus Aminicenantota bacterium
AAAAGAAAATAGATCTTACGGTGGTGGGTCCTGAGGTTCCCCTCTCTCTTGGGATAGTAGATGAGTTTAAGAGAAGAGGTCTAAGGATATTTGGTCCGGAAAAAATTGCTGCTGAACTTGAGGCAAGTAAGGTTTTTGCAAAGGAATTCATGGCAAGACATAATATTCCAACCGCTGAATTCGACGTGGTAAGCGATTTTCCCGAGGGGGAGAGGATAATAAAAAGCGGAAAATACGGATATCCGGTTGTAATCAAAGCGGACGGTCTGGCAGCAGGGAAGGGGAGTATCGTATGCTCCAATGAAGAGGAAGCGCTCCTGGCTCTTGACATAATAATAAATAAAAGAAAGTTCGGTAATGCAGGGGATAAGGTAGTTATAGAGAGATTTCTTCCAGGAAGAGAAATTTCCTTTACGGTGGTGACGGATGGGGAATGTATAGTTCCTATAGTAACTTCACTGGATCACAAGAAGGCATACGATGGAGATAGAGGCCCTAACACCGGAGGAATGGGAGCCATTTCTCCCTGTCCTTATGTGGATGCAGAACTATATAAGAAAATAGTGGGAGAAGTTATAAAGCCCACAATAGATGGGATGATGGAGGAAGGAAGAAAGTTTACGGGAGTTCTGTACGCCGGTTTAATGCTTAGTGACGGTCAACCCATGGTGCTTGAGTTCAATGTAAGATTCGGAGACCCTGAAACTCAGGCTATTATGCTGAGGCTTGAAAGCGACCTTCTGGATCTTCTTGAGCCGGCTGCAGAAGGGTCAGTTCATGGTATTAAGCTTCAGTGGGATAGGAAGCCTTCTGTAGTGGTAGTTCTTGCCTCAGGTGGGTATCCTGGAAAATACGAAAAGGGAAAGGAAATAAAAGGACTTGACAGCGTACCGGATGATATCGTGGTCTTTCATGCGGGTACAGAATACAGGGACGGAAAATACTATACAGCTGGTGGCAGGGTTCTTAATGTGGGCTCCAAGGGAGAAACCCTTGCTGAAGCCAGGGAAAAGGTCTATCGTGCCATTGAGAACATACATTTTGAGAATATGCACTATAGAAAAGATATAGGAGTGGGAAAATGAAGGTAGTTTATTTTATTGGTAGCAAATCCGATTATCCGGTGATTGAACCCGGAGTGGAAATTCTCGAAAGCTTTGGAGTGGAAGTTGAGGTTCTTATAACCTCAGCCCACAGAACACCTGAAAGGACTATAAGGCTTGTTCAGGAGAAAGAAAAGGATACGGATGTCTTTGTTGCAGTTGCCGGCGGAGCAGCTCATCTTGCGGGATTCGTGGCAGCTTTTACCACAAGACCAGTTATTGGACTTCCTGTGGCAGTAGAGCCATTTAAAGGACTGGATTCCCTTCTTTCCATGGTTCAGATGCCAAGGGGTATTCCCGTGGCAGTGGTGTCAGCAGGAAAATGGGGAGGGGTAAACTCCGCCCTCTTTGCAGCTGAAATATTATCTTTGAAATATCCAGAGATAAGGGATAAGCTCATTGATTATAGAGAGAAGATGAAGAAAAGGATAGAAGAGGAATTTGTGGGGTAAGTTTTCTCTTATAAATCAGGGATGCAGGCTTAATGCTGCTGAGTCCCAGAAGATAATAGAGGAATTACAGAAGAAAGGCTGGGTTTTTACATCCCCTGAGTCTGCATCTGTGATAATAATAAACTCGTGTGCGGTGACCCACAGGGCAGAGTCTGATTTCAGAAAACTGGTCAGAAAAATAAGGAGAGAGAACCCCGCAGGTAAGATAATAGCTATCGGTTGTCTTGTGGACTTTAACGAAGATGAAGCCTCAATGGCAGATCTCTATCTTAAAAACCGGGAAAAAATGTCCCTTCCAGATTTGCTGGAAGCTGCCGGTAATGAAACTGAGTTGAGTAGATGGAAGGCCAGAGGTTTTCTTAAGGTGCAGGAAGGATGCGACCTTGGATGCACTTATTGTATAATTCCAGAACTCAGGGGGAAATCAAGGAGTGTATCCCTCAGCGATATAGAAAATAGAATGGAGGAACTGCTCGAGGCGGGCTATGAGGAGGTGGTAATAACAGGAATTCATCTTGAGTCCTATGGCAGGGATCTGGGAGATAGAGAGGGATTTTTGGGACTCCTCAGATTTCTCGAAAAATATTTTCCTGATGTCAGGTTTCGTATATCTTCCCTGGACCCCCGTTATTTAACCGATAAATTGCTGGATTATATCCTTTCTGCTCCTCATATAATGCCAGGTTTCCATCTGTCCTTTCAGCACTATTCCAACAAGATATTGAAGCTGATGGGAAGGGGAACGAATAAGGGATTTATGAAAATTCTGGAGAGGATAAAGAGTGCAATTCCTCATGCAGGTATAGGCACCGATTTTATCGTGGGATTTCCCGGTGAGGACGAGGATGATTTCAGAGAGCTGCTGGATTTTGCGGAGCAGGCGCCTTTAACCTATTTTCACGTTTTCAGTTTTTCTCCCAGGCCGGGGACAGGGGCAGCAGAATTAAAGCCCCGGGTTCCAGAAAGGATTGCAGGGGAAAGGTCCAGGATACTCAGAAAAATGGCAGAAAAGAAAAAGAGAACCTTTCTTTTATCTTTGAAGGGAAAAATCCTGGAGGGAACAGTCATCAAAAACGGGGAAGCACTGCTTGAGAATTATGTTTCTATTAAATTTTCTGAAGGGTCAACTTTTCCCGGGAAAAGGGTTAAATTCCTTGTGACTGCTGTAAACATTGAAGAAAACTATTTGTTTGGAAAAATTCCAAAATAAAAACTTTGACAAATAGCTTTTATTTTGTTATTTTTAAATCTCACCCTTTTTAAATCCTTCAAATTGTCAGATTAAGGAGGTAAGGACCCATGAAAAACCGCTTTTTGTTGATTATTATAATTCTGTCTTTATTTTTGGGATATTTCCCTTTACTGGCTGCTCTGGATGCCAGAAATTTGAAAGTTCCCCTTTACTTTATCGAAAACAGGGGACAGGTTGATAGGCAGGTGAAGTTTTATGGAACGACAGATGAATATAATGTATGGGTTACAGACTCATCAATACATTTTAGCTCCAGTAAGGGAGTTTCTGCAGATAGTATTGAGATGGTTTTCGCAGGTTCCAGAAAATGGAAGGTGGTTCCCGTTGATAGAGCAGATTATACTGTAAATTACTTTAAAAGTAAAAACCCCTCAGAATGGCGTAGAAAAATTTCCACCTATAAAAAACTGAGATTGGTTGATGTATATCCCGGAATTGATCTCGTTTTATATGGTAAGGGAAATTATATTGAATATGACTGGGAAGTATCTCCGGGCGCTGATCCCGGGCAAATTCGGGTAAAAATCAAGGGTGGTAAAGTTTTTCAGGGAAAGGACCGGTCTCTTATCATCTCTTCAGGTTCGTTTAAATTAATAAAAAAGCCCCCTGAAGCCTATCAAGAGAAACATTCCAGAAGAGAAAGGGTAAAGGCGGAGTTTGTTATTCTGGAGGAGAATGAATTTGGAATAAGGCTCGGAAGGTACGATAAAAGGAAAAAGCTTATTATAGACCCACTCATATTTCCCTATTCCACCTATCTCGGGGGAAGCAGTTATGAATACTCTTATGGTATGGCTGTTGACAATAAAGGTTATATATACGTTGCAGGGTGGACCTACTCCTCTGATTTTCCTGTTTATGGAGGTTTTCAGTGTGCAAGTGGTGGCTACTGGGATGCTTTCATTACAAAATTTTCTCCTGATGGGAGTACGGCAATCTTTTCGTCTTACATAGGGGGAAGTAATTATGATGTTGGTTATAGCGTTGCAGTGGATGAGGATGGGTACATATACGTTGGAGGAGCGTCATGGTCTGACAATTTCCCGATAAAAAACGCTATTCAACCAGCAAGGGCAGGTGCCTATGACAATTTCATAACGAAAATTTTACCCGATGGAAGCGATATTGTATTTTCCACTTATCTGGGTGGTAACGACTGGGATTGGATTTTTCAGCTGACGGTGAAAGAACCGGGAGGAATTTACGCTACAGGAGTTACCCGTTCTTCTAACTTCCCCCTGGTCAATCCATTTCAGTCCATATACGGCGGTAATGATGATGCCTTTGTGCTGGAGCTTTCCTCTGATGGTAGCACCCTCCTTTTTTCCTCGTATCTTGGTGGAAGCGGAGAGGATGGAGCTTATGGTATAGTTGTCGATGAACCCGGCTATGTTTACATAGCCGGTTATACCGATTCCCCTGATTTTCCCGTAAAGGATGCTTTTCAACCTCACTACGCAGGAGGCTCTAAGGACGGTTTCGTCACAAAGATCTTCCCTGCAACCGGTTCCATTGTTTATTCTTCCTATATTGGCGGAAGTAAAAACGATAAAGCACACGGAATTGCAGTGGAGGACAATGGTAAGGTTTATATCACCGGTACCACCGATTCCACTGATTTTCCTGTTCTGAATGCTCTGCAACCTTCCAATGCAGGGGGAGAAGACTTTTTTGTAGCGAAATTATCATCGCAGGGAAGAATAATTTATTCAAGCTATCTGGGAGGATCTGACAATGATGTAGGGGTCGAAATAAGCGTAAATTTTCTTCATGAACCAACGATTATAGGATTTACCCATTCAAGTGATTTTCCAGTAAAGGAAGAGATCCAGAAAGATGAGCCTGGATCGGATATAGTGGTCGTTAGATTAAATAAATGGGGAACAGGCCTTGTGTTTTCAACGTATATTGGTGGTAGTGGAGATGAGACCGGTTGCGCTATTGCTTTAAATAAAAGAGGAGATGTCTATGGTACAGGCCGTAGTCAATCCGTAGATTTTCCCATGGTTTCTCCCTTCCAGTCCTCAAATAATGGTAACTATGATGGTGTGGTATTCAGACTGAATTACAATTATATTCCGGTTGCTGTAATTGATGGTGAGAATAAGGTTTGCCCTGTACCCGTGGAAGTTGATATTTCAGGGGAAAAATCCCATGATGAAGATGGATGGGTGAAGGCATATAGATGGAGAATCATCAGTAAACCCGAAGGATCAGCTGCCTATATAAAGGACCCGACCTCTAAGAAAACCTTTTTTGTTGCGGACAAAGCTGGCGTTTATCGTATTTCCCTGAAGGTTCTCGACAACGACAATTCCTGGTCTGAGGAAATTTCTAAGAGCATACTTGCCATTGAAGGGGTGGGTCCAAAGATAGATATTACAGGAACAAGGGGTAAAGAAAGGGCATGGATAATAAGAAAGGACTATGTAAATATTACAGTGAACATTTTCCCATCTTCCCTTTGCGCTGCGCCTGTTTCAAAATACGTTATTTACAAAAGAAAAGGAACCGGAGATTTCTCAGTTTACCGGGAGTTAATGCCTTCTGATCTGAAATTTAATGGAAAATTCTACATCTATTCATTCCTGGATAAATATCTGGAAAAAGGAGTCTCCTACACATATAGAGTTGTGGCCGTGGGAGACAACGGGAAAACCCTTTCC
>JAMOUL010000128.1 GCA_027062035.1 Candidatus Aminicenantota bacterium
ATTATTTTATCTTATTCCACTTAATCCTCCCATAAAGGGCAATCTGCTGTAAATCTTCCTTTATCCAGCCTTCCTTGTAATCCTCCTTATACTTCGCATCGCCGATAATGACTTCTCTATCTTTGTCTCTATCTTTAATCAGAACGAAGTCAGGGCGAAGTTCCTTTATCTTTTTACCTGATCCCTCAATGATTTCCAATACTTCTTCCTTTATATTTATCCCCTCACCTCTCCCATATCCGGGAAATACCTGCCAGTTCTCCAAACCTTTTATCCCATTCCTTCTCAACTCCACTTCCACGTACCTCTCAAACAATTCGTTCATGTCAATCCAGTAGGGATGGACTTTTCTAAGGCTCTTTTCAATGTCGGTTTTAACCGTCGGATCGTATCCAAGGTGGCGAAGAATGATTTTCGCCAGTTTTAGAGCATCGTCGTAGTCCCTCCTTATTCTCTGCACGTTGGTAAGGGAAAAATCCGAAGGATAAATTCTGGTGGTGGCGACCTGTTCCATATCCAGCGAAATCCTGCCAATCCATGCGGCAAGGGTATTGTGGATTACGTTATTGTGAAACAGATAGGAGCGGGCTTTAAGGAAAGCCGCTTTGAGAATACGATTCTCCAGATTATCAGCCGAATACTCCATGAAAGACGAATAAACGTAATGCTTCCTTCCTCTGGACCAGTTCTCCCTCACAGTCCTGCCCACCAGAATCCTGCCTCTCACCCTCCCCCGCAGGTTTTCCTCTTTCCTCCTGTATCCCTTCTGAAGTCCCCTCTTTACCAGATTGTTCAGGACATACATATATTGAAGGGCAAGGAAGAGAAGGTACTCCCGGGGAACTTCTTCCATCTCTATGGGCTCCTCATCTATGTCAATATGAAAAGCATCCCCGATTCTGAAATGGGCAGATACGACGGGATGGGAAAGGACATTCATAAACATTTCAGTCAGGTCCAGATTCTCTATCTTCGGCTTCACCTGAACGATAATCTCTCCCTCTTCAACGGGAAGGCGTGTTATACCCACGAACCAGTGGGCTTTGAGAACCAAAGAGCCGTTTTGTTGTTCAGGGTGTAAGCCAAGAAAACGGGCGGATCTCCTGTAGCCATCGCTGTCTCTATCGTCGGGGGGCATTTTGAATATGGAGCCGTCCCTTACTGTAAATTCCTCGCCACTCTCACCGTATTTGATCCTGATTTTGTGCTCATCCTCCGATATATGGAACAATGGCGCACCCTGACCATCGCACTTTTGAGAGTCGAATGTACAAAACTCTTCCCCGTATTCATGGGTTATCAGTATCAATTTTTTCATAACGCTCTGATTTTACATTTCAACTTTTCCTCTAACTCTTCTGGTTTCAGGTTAACAGGAACCTTATGCGTGTATTTCCACTTAATCCTCTTAGCGGGTCCTCGGACTCTCATTTCTCAGGTTGTTGGGATTCTTCGGGTTTCTCCTGTTTGGAATCGGCATTTTCCTCACCATTGTTGGTATCTGTTCCCTCTTTGTCGGCTTTTGTGTTGCTATCTTTTGGCGTTTCAAGGAGAAGGAGATTTTCCATTTCGCTTAGCGTTATAGGTTTCTTAGATTCCGCTTTTTTATACAATCGCCCTCCGCGAATGTAGAACTCGTCCCCGTTCAATGTAATTTTGTACCCCTTGAAGCGTTTTTTGTTATTTTCCTCTTTCTCCTCCACCCTTTCCGCCCTTATCAATCCATCCTGAATGTACTCATAGAGCAAAGGTACAACCTGATAAAGGAACTTGTAGGCGATTTCATCCGCACTTTCGCCCATAAAATAAGTATGTCCAATCTTTATGTCTTCGGGGTCGTATTCGGGGGAAATATTATTTTCAATAAATCCATTCACTGCTTCCATAAGGGATTTTCCATAAGTGTGTTCTACCTTTTTGTCGTCTGCATGCATTGGATAGAAAGTGAATCTCCTCCGTATGGCATAGTCTATACGCCCGGCGGAGCGGTCCGCCGTGTTCATCGTTCCGATTATGTAAAGGTTGGGCGGAATCATGAGCTTTTCTCCATACATAATATCAATTTCCTCTCCCCTGTACTCCAGAGCATAAATCAACTCACCAAGAACCGCCGGAAGATTAGCACGGTTTATCTCGTCTATGATGAGAACGAAGGGAAGAGATTCTCTCTTCATCTTTTCCCTTTCATCTTCGGAAGCTCCACGCCATTTCTCTTTTGCTTCCTCGTATATACTTCTTTCTTGTCCCATTACTTCCCCATTGGAGGAATCCCTTTTTATAGACTCAAGGGTTTTTAGATAGTCAGCAAATTTCTCTGGTAGAGCCATGGCTACTAAGGCCTTCCTACTCATCTCACCCAGTGTTCTCCAGACCTTTTCAAATATAACCTGCTCGTCCTTCGTCTTCGCTTCTATGCCAACGACAAAGTCGTCGTAGTTGTAAGATGGGTGGAATTGAACTATTTTCCAGTACACTTCCCCACACCATTTCTCAAAGTCTTGTTTATTTTCATTATTTGAACATAAGAGATTTTTAAGTTCAAGTAAAAATTCAAAATCATCGGAGTTATCCATATCCAGAACATACCACCCCGGACCCAGATTTTCAAGCTTTATATTCTTGCTAATATTTTTGGAAGGCAAAATTTTTACTATCTTATCAAATAGATCTTGCAACTCTACTTCAAGTTCTGGTTTAAAAGCAACACAATCATCTATAACGCTTTTCTTTCCACATGGCCGTATATTAGTCACTTTCCC
>JAMOUL010000129.1 GCA_027062035.1 Candidatus Aminicenantota bacterium
TTCTTTTCTGGATTGCGGGCATATATTCTCCCCTTATTTCCGCCAAAATAGCACAGGGTCATGGCTATGAAGCAATCACAGTAAGGATAGTTTTCGCCGTCCTTGGCTGGCTGGCTCTGAGTGCAGGAGCGCTCTGGGCTGCCGTGCTATATGGTTTTGTAAAGAACAAAGACTGGGCCTGGTTCTGGGGCGTTGTCGCGGCTACCTTTCAAGTCCTTCCGGGATTTTTCCCTTTCATACCGGCAGCAAGCGTTCACATTTTTTCCAAAACCTTATTCTCCTTTGCCATTGCCATGATACTCTGGTTTGCAATGCTCTGGATGGGTAAAGTTAAAGGAAAGATAATATGGATTTCCTTCCTTGCAGGACTCGCCTACATATTCAGTTTCATCAATGGAGTCGGAAGCATCGCCAGATATCAGATGGTAAATAATGGCATTGCCCCCGGAATATACGGTTTGAGTCAGATGGTAAACTGGTGGGCGGCTTTTGGAATTGCGATTTTCATATCTGGTCTGGTTAAGAAAAAGTCCTGGACAATTCCCGAAGGAGTATTCGCCACCACCCTCTCAATGCTCGGTGGTTTCCCCATGGGAATAATGGATGCCCTCAGAATTGGCAGGTTTTCCCTGTTCCTTGTAGCTCCTATTACAAGCGCTATCCTTTTAATAGTTATACTGCTCAACGCAAAGGAGATGGAGTAAGACCTTTATAACTTATTCGCGGATGTAATCAGCACTATCTTTCCCCTATCGTTAAAGTATAAGACGACTGAAGCACTCATATTTTCACGGATAAGGGTAGCCCCTGCGGTTTTCTCATCTATAATATATCTTCCCCTATTTTTTCTCTCGCACGAGACGGGAAGGTCCCCAGATGATAACCACTATTAACGACAGGGCAATCGTAAGTACAAGCTGAAAGGTCCTGGCAAGCTCATTCATCTGGAAGATCTCGCCACTGAAATTTATCATAAAATGAAACAAAATGGCAGCAAGGGTACTGCGGTTGGTGTTATTGTAAACCCAGGTAAAGAGAATAGAAGTAAAGATCGTACCCAGGCAAAACATCCAGAAGTTTGGTGTTAAAAAACCAAGCTGATCATGCTGAAATGTACCCTTCATAAAGAACAGAGGGAGATGCCACAACATCCATACAAAGCCAAGTATTATACTCGATACAAGAGCATTCCACCTTTCCTGTAATCCATCCAGGGCATATCCTCTCCATCCAAGCTCTTCCGGTAGAGGTCCCATGAAAAGGATGAAAATTGCATAGGGGATAATTCGCCAGGGTCCTGACAATAAATCGGCGATGATCCCGAATTCCGGAACAGAGCCACCGGTAAGAAAACTCAACAGGATGGCAAAACTATTTAGAATGGGAAATGTGAGCCAGATAACCGCATGCCATTCCTTTGAAATTCTTCTGAAATCGAAAACCCGATGCAACCAGTCTATTCTTAGCTCCCTCGTATGGAACCGGATGAGCAAGATTATCTCAGCAGCTGCAGGACCGAAAAGTCCGATCCCTCCCAGAACCGCACCGGGAAACTGCCACACATTCAGATCGAAGTAAATAATCCATAGCCAGAAATACCATGATATGCCCAGGGAAAGGGCAAAAAACCACCACGGGTTGGGTCCTTTAAGTTTTTTATGCTCCATAACTTACCTCACAGGGATTAACTGCCCGTGAATTTCCATTCATTAATGGCTGCAATAAATAAAAGAATCAAAGCAACCAGCAGGAAGATAACTTCCTGTCTGGAAAGTCTGATGTCTTTGAACCTCCTTATTTTCTTAAAATTTTCTCCGCGCCACTTTTCAGCGTGATACATCGCAAATCCAACTGTGGAAACACAGACAAGAATGTAGGCAGAAAATTCGAGAAATCCAATTTTAAGAAAAAGAAGCCAGCCCTCCGGGGTATAGGTGGAAACAGTACCGGAAAAGGAATTCGTACCTGCAAAAAGGCCCATCAGGATGGTATTGGCATAAAGGGGAAGGTAGCCGAAGGTAAAGGAACGCACCCGGAATAGATTTGCCCCAACAATAATGGCGATAAAGAAGAGATTAAAACTCAGGGTTTTCGCAATAAGAACGGGGAAGGATTCAGTACCCTCAAAGGCCATAATCGAAGGGAAAGGCAACTTCTTCATAATACCTTCAGGAAGAAGGAAATAACCCAGAAGATAGCTCAGGATAAGGAGCACAAAGAACATCAGATAAGCATACCCTGCCCTCTTCCACACATTTTCATCGTTTAAACCTTTAAGTATATTCTCCATCTTAAAAATGGTAATATATTTAAGCCCCTCCGTAAAATAATTGTGATTATTTTACATCCCCAATTGGGTCTGTCCCCGAACTTTTCAATAGAAAATAACCATCATCTTTCCCGGGAAATGCTTAAACTGGATTTGATCGGTGAAGGGGAAAAACCGTCTTTTATCCCTTTAAACTTTCAACTCCTGCAAAAACCAGCCATATCGGGAAAATTAATATCCCCCCAAGCCCTGAGGCAATTGTTATCATTATGCTCGCCTGACAAAGAGTGCCTATAAATACAAATTGCAATATAACTCCGCCCAATATTCCCAGACAGGATAGCCAGATAGCCATGGTTCTCAAACGAATCGCATAATAGTTCCACACTAAAACATGAATACCAACAAGAGAAAAGACAATGCCATAGGGATCCAGGCGGTTAAGGCCAGAACTTAAAACCATGG
>JAMOUL010000130.1 GCA_027062035.1 Candidatus Aminicenantota bacterium
CACCTCAATTTTCCCATCCTTGATCAGAATTACCCTGTCCACAATATTTTCAATATCGTAGAAGTTGAGATTTACGAGAATTACGGTAACCTGTCGTTCTGATATAACCCTTATAAGTTCTTTAAGGAAGAGATCCCTGAGGTAGGCATCTATGGAATGTATTACTTCATCTATAAGGAGGATATCAGGATTATGGGACAGGATGAGGTTAAGGTGGAAGATTACCCGCTGCCCTATGGAGAGATCCTTTATTTTCTGATCCATGCGTATCTTTGTATGTTTTATGAGGGAATCATCAAATTCGTCAATGCCGTAAAGGGTGCGGTGAACCTCTATCATTTCCTTTACAGTAAGGTTTTCGTATATGCTCATGGAGTCGGAAATAAACCCTATTTTTCTTTTCGGTTCAGGGCCAATTTCCGGTGAAAAATGGATTTTTCCCCTTTCCGGAAGAAGTACTCCGGCAATGAGTTTTAAGAGGGTGCTTTTTCCCACCCCATTGATACCGGTAATCAGTAAAACCTGATTTTTAGGGATTTCCAGACTGAGGTTTTCATATACCATGTGTTTCCCGTAGGAAAAGTATAGGTTTTCAATTTTTATCATCATTTTCCTCCTTTGTTTTTCAGGGTTTTCTCTATTTCCTTCATAAGCTCTTCCGGGGTATAGCCCATATCTATTATTCGGGAAACAAACTCCTCGACTTCTCTCCTGAAGGTTTCTTCCCTTTCCTTCTGTACCCTTTTTTTGTCCAGCTTTACAAAGTACATGCTTCCGGGTCTGGAAGCAATGAATCCTTCTGTTTCCAGTTGATAATAAACCTTAACAATTGTGTTGGGGTTTACCCTGAGTTTTGTTGCCAGTTCCCTTATGGAAAGCAATTGGTCTCCTTCCCTGAGGTAACCTGAGATAATGAGAAATTTTATGGCTCTTTTTATCTGTTCGTACACAGGAACAGGGGATTTTGGGTCAATCCTTATTTCGAAGCTCTTTTTCTCTGATCCCTTTTTCATTGTACTACAATAATAGTACAGTATAACAATTTTGTCAAATTTTTTCTTTTGTTCCTCTGGAAATATGGTTATAGTGATTGTGATAGTTTTTTGATTGTGATACTCTAAAGTCTGTAAATGGAAGGAACGAGAGGCCAATGAATAGACGTGAATTCATAGAATTTTTTAGCTCTATATTTCTCGCTTCCTTTTTGAAAATACCCACTGGAGAGGGAGCCGGCGGGAAGGGATGGAGCCTGAACAGATACTTTGAAGAGTTTCTTACAAGTAGAGAATACAATTTCCCCTATCCCGAAGAATTTGAATTTGCCGAAAGGATAATGCCATTTCATAGAACTGACGGTAATACCTCCTCATGGAAGGGCTATCTCAACCTTTTCACCAGGTCCAGGGTGGATGTGAAGATATACATAAGCGACGACATAGGAACACTTCTTCATGAGAGACCATATTCCTTCAGCGGTGTGGAAGGAAACCTTGATCTTTTATTTTCCCTCGATAACATGGGGAAAATGGTTTTTTATCAGGTATTCTACAACGCAGGGAACGGATTTAAACCTTTTTCTCCACCCAAGGCCTTTAAAAATCCGAAATACGCCGAAAATCCTGTGATATTTATGACTGCAGATACTCATATCTTTGATGACAATTATTATCTCGGGAAGGCGGTGAAATCCAGCTCTCCGATAACCGACAATCTGGAGGGTTCCTTTTTTCATTATTATCTGAAGAAGAGCTTTCATCGCCGCATAAATCCCCGTCTTGAGAAGGATCCCAACCTTCGTCCCCAGCGTTTGAGAAATATATTTCATCTTGCACAGAGTTTTGCTTTTATGATAAAGCACTCTGAACTTCCAGATGCCATATTTAAACTGGGAGACGACTTAGGATTGCAAAGGTACAGGTATGGAAGACAGGGTCTATCGGATGATGATAGAAAAAACGCGGAATTGCTCTGGAAGCGAGAACGAAAGATATGGTCGGTTATAACCCCCCTGGTTCCTGTTTATCAGGTTATAGGAAACCACGATGGGGAAAATGGATGGGAACCCTGGACAAGGCCCCATGCCATAAGGTGGAGAAAGAAGGTTTTCAAGCAGCCCGGTGAGAGGGAAGGAGGCTCTAAGGATCAGGACTATTATACGGTTGAGTTCGGAAATGACGTTCAATTTATAGTTTTAAACGTTGTTGGTTACATGAGAGACGAGCCGGTGCAGCCTGAAAAGTGGACACTGGGAAAGGTGCAGTTTGAGTGGTTCAAAAGGGTGTTAAGTGAGGGAAAATACTCCAAGAGATTTGTCCTGTTTCACCATGTTCTCGGGGGAATGCCCAGAAATGCATCAGGCATGAAAAGGGGAGGATATGGGCGGGGGCCTCTTTTTACAAGGGAAGATTATGAAAAATACAGCAATATAGTGGACCCGGATAAGGTGGAACAGGTAAAAATTACGGAGATTGCAGTGAAGCACGGTGTAAGAGGATTTTTCTATGGTCACGACCATATCCATTTCCTCAAGGAGTACGATGATTTCTTTGCCATGTGTGTTGGGACAACCAATGAAGTTGTGGAAGAGGCATTGTGGCAGAGGGATAAAAACGGATGGGTGAGGGAATACGGCCTTCCAGAGGATTTCAGATTTTTCAATTCGCCGGTGCTTGAGAAGATATCCATTTCAAAGTCAAAAATGGATATTAAGACTGTTTGCTCTTCGGTTCCT
>JAMOUL010000131.1 GCA_027062035.1 Candidatus Aminicenantota bacterium
TGTTCTCCCTGATATGTATTCTCTTGCAAAATAATCCACCACTCCTTTTTGGAATTCCTCTGTATAGTCAAAAGTGAAATGCGGAATCCCTATTGCTTCTGCCACTTTTTTTGCGTCTTCAATGTCTTCGAGCCTGCAGCATTTTGATACCTCAGGATACAGTTTCAGTGAAACTCCGATCACGTCAAATCCCTGTTTCTTCAGGAGGTAAGTTGACACCGATGAATCCAGCCCTCCGCTCATTCCCACAACCACCTTCTTTCTCATCTTTTTTCTCCCAGGATTTTTGAATGTGTATCGCAAAGGACGTAAGGTTTGTCTTTTTGTGCATTTAATAGTTCTTCCTGACGATGAGCATTAAAAAGTGAACAGTGGGGGTCAGAACAGAAGGGATATCCTGTTTCATAAAAGAACCAGGCCTGTAGAAGAATTCCAGCAAGTACCCTGGGTAGTCTCCTATCCTTCAAATCAATTAAGGCCTTTTCCCACAAGTCATCCGGAATAGGCGTCCCCAGCCCCCTGGCTATGTAATATTCCCTTGGCCGGGCAGGAGCTTCAATAATGCCCGGGAGAGATATGATAACGGGAAAGCTGAAGATGGCATATCTCAGGTGATACCTCTTCTCTCTTTCGTCAAAGGAGGCTATGTAGTCCCTGGTAATAAAGACGGGTTTATCCTTTAACCAGGAAATGTCAAATGTGGAGACCTGACTCCGAAGGAGTTCGGCGTAGAGGGGACCATCGTAGACAGTGCCTTTACCGCAGAGGCAGTTTGAGAGTTTCCTTTCTTCAAATCGGATTTCTATGGGGAGAGGATCATTATTCAATTCGCGAACTTCCGGTCGGATAGTTCTAATTCGGGCAAAATTTTTTCCCATTTCTATTCTTGCTTTAATAGGGCAGGGGTCGGGGAAGATTTCCCCGACACCCCACCGTTGAAGGAGTTTGAGGGAGCTCCTGACTGACTTCTGTTCAAGATCACAGGAAAAGATTTTCATTTTAGTATTTTTAAAGCTTCCTCCGCAGCCTTCTTTCCTGAGAGCAACATTGCTCCAAAGGTGGGTCCCATCCTTGGGAGTCCATATGTTGTGGAAACGGCCATCCCTGCTACAATCAATCCAGGGTGTACTTCTCCGGTGTATTCCACCACCATGTCCTCTGATTTTTCCACCCACATTCCTCCAAAGCCCTTTGTTTTCAGAACTCCGCGTTCTTCCAGTTTTCTTACAACAAAGGCGTCATGGCCTGTAGCGTCTATCACAACCCTTGCCTCAAGCGCCACAGGATCAACGCAGGTTATCTGTCTCGGAAGGGCGCTTACAGGTGTCCAGTTGACCACAATTCCTGCGACTCTTCCTTCTTCCCTGAGGACTACATCTTCAAATTCGGTCATGTTTTGAACCTTTACTCCGGCATCACACGCAGCAGCAATTAGCTTTGAGCATGCATGGGGACCGTCGGCCACACAGAGGCCTTCCTGAATTTCTTTGTACGGTATTCCAAGTTCCTTTAATACCTTTTCTCCTGGATGCCGAACCGTTATCTTGTTCATCAGATAACCTCCTATCCAGAAGCCTCCACCAAGATAATTGTTCCTTTCTATAATCAGAACCTTTTTCCCGGCTTTTGCCAGTTCCTTCCCTGCCATCAGTCCTGATGGGCCTGCTCCAACGATGATGACATCGCTTTCCACCATTTCCTCAAATTCCCTTGCAAACCCACCAACGATAGCTCTTGTTACGTCCTTTTCGCTTATTCTGGAGAAAATTTCTGCCATGATTGCCTCCTTTTATCATTTATTCTTTCCTTTAATCTGCAGAACTGACATATGTCAGAAGTGGTCATATAACCACATTTTATGCATGGTTTTAGATCTATTTTTCTTTCTCCAGAGGCCAGAAACAGGTGCCTGTGTTTTAAAAAACCCGAAAGGAAACGGAGCTTTGTTCCTGTCATCCGTTCTTCCACTCTATTTAAAATTTCTTTATAAAAAATGCTCTTTGCTCCTGTGGAATAGGGGCACTCTTCCAGTATATAGGGTATGTTTTCCACAAAGGCATATGTAGCGGTTTCGTACTCGCTTACAAATACGAAGGGTTTTATCTTCTTTTTCAGGCTATCCCGACTCTCGAGAACAGGGTATTGTCTGGCAAGGTATTCGGTTTGCCAGTTTAAAACGTTTCCCATAAGCGTTGCTATTTCATCATCAAGATTGTGCCCTGTGGCTATTGAGTCAAAGTTCCTGGCTGCTCTGTTAAACATGTATCTCTTTATGGTTCCGCATACAGAGCAGGGAGGTTGTTTTACCCTTTTCGAAATTTCCCCTATTCCCATTCCAAACTCATCCCTTACGCTTTCAACTATTATTTCCACCCCTTCCCTTTTCCGGAACTCCCTGACACGCTCGAGAGATTCACGTGAATAGTCGCCTATTCCCAGATCTATGTGATACCCTGTAGCCCTATATCCCAGTTTATTTAGAAGATGAATAAGGGCAAGGCTGTCCTTCCCTCCGGAAATTGCAACCAGCACCCTTTCCCGCTTATCCAGCATTTTGAATTTCCTGATTGTCCTTTCAACCCTTCTTTCGAAGTTTTCTATAAAATCCTCTCTGCACAGGGCGAGGTTGTGGGATGATATATAGATTTCGGCCGGTTTTTCACAGAGCCTGCATTTTCTCATTTAACCTCCGGATATTACCTTTCTGATCTCAATAG
>JAMOUL010000132.1 GCA_027062035.1 Candidatus Aminicenantota bacterium
TCTGTTAAAATTTAATCTCTTTCAACTGCTATTTGTATATTTTAAATGACCCAGGTGGAAAAAGCTTACAAAAATATATATAAATAACGCATAATAAAAAATCACTAAAGTTTTTAATATTTTTTTATTTATTTTTCCATAAAAGATTTCTAACTGTTCAGATACTATAAGTTCTCAGAGATATCATTCAATTTCACCGGTGGAGGATCAGCCGGCTTTCTAAAATGGGCCCGTGGTTATGATATATAAAATCACTTCAGTCTGTACCCTATAGCCCAGTAGCCTACCCAGTGTTTTAACGAGAAGGGGGCGGTTATTCCTATCCCCTTATTAAAGACAGGAAGCACTCCGAAAGTATAACTATCACCGTATCTAAGAGCTATCCCCTGCAGCTTTTTACCCTCAAGTTTTGCGAGGTTGAGCACGGTCAAAAGTCCAAAGGGAACAGAGTAGATTCCGCACCATGGGATCCTTTCTCCCCATACTCTGTCAGCAAACAGTCTTATTTTTGTTTCTGTCAATCTGCCTGACAGAAATTTTCGGCCCAGCTCCCTGTCCTGAGCGGTCGCTTTGCTGTGAGCTGCTTCGTCCAGTCCAAAGGGTTGATAATTAAAATCAGGGCCATAATGGGTAGCATCGGTGGAAATAATAAACGCAATGTCCTTTCCCGGCTTCAACCCGTTTTCTTTCATATACCTGTGTATAGCCTCTGCCAGCCTTGAGGATAGCTCCCTCATTTTCCACCAGCTCATTCGTGTTACCATTATGGAGAGAATTTTCACGTTTCTATTGTAGTACTGGAGGAACGGTATCATCGCTTCTGCTGCATGTTCAAGATCGTGAGCTTTTCTGGAAATAATGTAATCTTCCTTTTTCAGCTGGTGTTCCAGGAATTTTCTTAAATTGGTATTAACTTTAACCGGAGAGTAGGGTCCCTTCCAGTAATTGTAATCGTCAAATATAATAACGCCATGGGGGTCATTTATGGCTCTTCTAACGTTGCCGTGTGTGACTGAAAAGATAACAACTGTTTTAGCCGAAGCAACCCTGGGTATTGCATGGATATAGACCCGCCCTGCATACATGTGATCGTCATGAGGAGAGATTACAGCAAAGAAACCTTTTTTGCTTCCTTTTATCAAAAGTTGTTTTTCTGCCTGAGTAGCAGCATTAACTATGACCTCGATCTGTGAAGCTTCTGTGCAGTAACCAACATTGTCGAAGAAATGCCTTACTTCCCCTCCAGATGCGACAGATAAAAAGAGCAAAAATAAAATTATTTTTCTCATACTTAAAGTTTATAGAATTTAAATGTGTTCTTCAAAGGTTTTTAACTCAATCTCTCTAAACCATTATAAGGAGAAATAAGGTACACCCCATTGCGGGGTGTACCCTGTCAATTTAGAGACCGAATTTTCCAGGAAGCTTCGGGAATATTCTGCAATACTTTATCGATTCTAAACCAGCAATAAACCGGGTGAGTCTTTCCACTCCCATACCGAAGCCTGCTGAAGGAGGAATGCCCTGCTCTAACATGATTAGGTAAGGGTAATATAAACTCTGGTCAATTCCCTTATTCCTGAGCCTTTCCCTTATCTTTTCTGGCCTCCATTCACGTTCTCCTCCGGATATTGCTTCTCCGTAGCCTTCAGGGTAAATGAGGTCGAAGTCTCTTAGATAAAGGGGATTCTCTCCCTGACGATAGTAGAACTCTCTGCTCTTCTCCGGGAAATCCAGTACCCATATAGGAGCATCTGCTCTCCTGGAAAGCTCTACTTCGAAGTCTTTCCCGAACATGGAATATGCCCAGTGATAGGTAACTGTTTTAAAGGGTCTGGAAGGAACTTTCAGTTTTCTTCCGAAAAATTGGATTTCTTCTCGGGCTTCGTCAAGTACGCGTGTTATAACTTCTGTAAGCATCTCTTCACCCAATTTCATAACATCTTCCCGGGTGGCTTCTTTTACTTCCAGGTCAAGCTGGGTAAACTCTATAAGGTGTCTTCCTGATTTCCAGAGATCCTCTTTTTCTATCCTGAAGTTTGGTGAAAAAATGCAAATTTTGTCGAATGCCAGCATGGCGAACTGCTTGTGGAAAATCATACTTTTTGTGAGCTGAAGCGAATACCCATAAACACTGAATGAGATGGTAGTCTCTGGAGAAGATAGCGGATCTGTAACAGGAGATGCTATAACAGGAAGAAGTTCTACAAATTCCTTTTTCTCCATGAAATCCCGAAGGAATCCTATTATTTTGCTTTTAAGACGATTGGCCATCATAACCTTTTCGTCTTTTAAAAACCCTTTTATGTCTTCAAGGTTTTTCTTTATTACTTCTATGTTTTGCATGTTTACCTCCTTTAAAGTTATTTTTTAGGGATTTTTTATAGAGAAGTGCTGTTTTTTGAAAAAATGAATATTATTAATATACTATGCCCCCCGCTATTTGCAGGGGGCATTATTATTGGAGAGGTTTACGTTTACAGAGCAGATTTTATGTCCTGGGGTTTTGAGGATTGTCCTGCATAGAGATCCATAAACATCTGTTGTGAATTGCAGACCGCATCCCCTCTTAAAGGGTTCTAATATCATCTGCAATTCTATGTTCAAGCTCATTGTTCCCATAACAAATAAGATTTAATATCTTATAGTTTATAAGAAAATTCTATAATGTCAAGCCTTTTAGTATAAATTTTTTCGGTTATTTTT
>JAMOUL010000133.1 GCA_027062035.1 Candidatus Aminicenantota bacterium
ATCGAAGGTTTCCCGCGAGGGGTACGATCAGAAGAAGCAGCCACCGATTTCGAAGGGCCAACAATATTCCGGAAAGCGCAAGGACAGCCACCACGAGCAGTGGCATGAATATACCGGCGAGGAATAATATGGCCACAACGAAGGGAAAATATTTTCTCAATTGCAATGCCACAATTTTGGCAAAGTATAAAGTGTACATCAAATCGATTGCACCCTATGGTTAAAAATGATACAATCGCCCTCTTCTCTTAGAACTTGATCTTTTATATCAATGAGTTTATAATTTACATATGCTAATTGGTTTTATTTTAAGCTACATAATATTAAATTCCAATTATATCAATGGCTTAAAGGAATGTGGTGATTCTTTAAACCACGCTATAAGTAGCTTCATTTTATCTGAAACCCCGGAAACTTTAATCGTATATCCAACAGAGAATTATTACTATTTTTTACTTCCCTTTTGTGGAAAAATATTGAAAGGAAATATAAAGTTCGATTTCTTTTACAATGACTCGCCACCAACGGTAAGACTTATTTACGAAGATTTCAGGCATATAAATATACCCTCAAATAAAAGTTTCGAGCATTATACATGGACAGAAAAAGATAAATCCCTACAAATAAGAGAGATAGATAAAAACACATATTTGATATCATTAAAGCTTCCTAATTCCACTATAGAGAAGACCGTAAAATTCGTGGAAGTTCCAGGAAGATACAATGATGTTCCAGAAAACTCAGAGCATATCTTCAATACAATAGATGAGTCAGGGTTTGTCTTCTCCCTAATATTCGACACGACTTTACACAATTTCATTTGGTTATTAAATGATTCCCAGATAGTAAACTTTTCCATAGAAAGATTTTCAGGTCCTTTGTATTACGAACCTATAAGCGGTTTCCTCTTTATAAAGAGCACTGCAGGTTTCATACTCACTGGGGTACCGCTTCTAAATGTAGTAAAGAATAACTGGTGGGATGGACCATTTGATCAACTAAATGATAGAGACTGGAATCCAAAAATGTACCTCTATATGATCTCTATTTACTCATCAATTGACACATTGTTAACACCATATCTTTATCAGAAAAATGAGGTGGATAAGAGAATATCTACAGCTAATTATCTCAACTATTATGACATAGATGAAGTCTTTCAGAAGTTAAAACAGGCCTTTAAGAGCGAAAACTCCCATTGTAATAATGAAGAAAATTTCGATTATTTAGTAAGTGTCACCTATAAATGTGCATCAATTATTTTAAAAGATTTACTGGATTTAGAAAAACAATCCTTTAAAAAAGGAGGTTGAGTATGCGTAAGTATATATACGCTGCACTATTCATAATAGGGCTGGGTTTCGTGCCCAATGGTAAGGCTTATGCTCACTGCCCTTACCCGATAACTCATTACCGACCCAGCAGATATATCTGCGAATGGAATAAACCTACCGAAATAGATGTAAAGAAATTGCTCATGGACAGAATTGTAAATACTAATAAGTCACAAAACATCGAAGTGGTATCTCACGACACCAAGGTCTCACACGATACCTGGACAAGTTGCGCCACAGGGAGTCCTGGAGTTCCTCACACCCCATCCAGAAGTGCACTTACTGATTGTCATTGATAGGGGGAGTTTTCTCCCCCTTTTCTTTCACTATCCCGCAAGATAAATATTTAAAATCATACTTCATTATACCATTTTAGATTTTTACACCTAATATTTTCGATCACCTCCTCCCATTACCGGACCACCTCCCCCTCCAGAACGGGGGACCTGTTCTCCATTCTCACCTGCTCACCTCTGAATCGGACCAGCTTTCCCTTCAAATCCCCATCGGAGCGGAACCTTACCTTGATATAGTTATGGGAAGTGCCCTGCCAGTAATCCCCCTTCCTCTGCTCCACCAGAACGGGAATCTCCTTCCCGATATACTTTTCGTAAAAGGCCCGTGTTTTGGCTTTCGACAGTTCCACCAGACTCCTGACCCTCTCCTTCTTCACCCTGTCGGGGAAGAGGGGATTCATCTCGGCGGCAGGGGTGCCCTCCCGTGGGGAGTATTCGAACACATGGACGTATGAGAACGGGAACCGCTCCACGAACCTGTAAGTCTCCATAAAGTCCTCATCCGTTTCGGTGGGGAATCCCACGATTATGTCCGTCCCCACCGACATGTCCTCCACCCTCTCCAGCAGTTTCCTCACCGTCTTCTCGTAGAATTCGATGGTGTAGGGGCGCTTCATCTCCCTCAGGACCCTGTTGGAAGCCGACTGGAGGGATATATGCATGTGGGGAAGCAGGTTCTCCGGATAACGCTCGTAGAGTTCTATGAGCCTGTCGCTCACGTGGGCGGGCAGTATGGAGGAGAGGCGGAAACTCATATCGGGATAGCGCTTCACCATCTCTTCCAGCAGAAATGGAAGATCCAGACCCCACTCCTTCCCCCAGTCCCCCACCTGAATCCCCGTTATCATTACCTCCCTGAATCCCTTACTCCTCAGGACCTCCAGCTCCTTCATGAGGACAGGAAAGGGCCTGCTCCTGCTGGGACCTCTGGCTTTGCGAATGATACAATAAGAACACTGGAAGTTGCACCCCTCCTGCACCTTGAGGGTGGCTCTCGTTCGGGAAGTGTAGTCCCTCAGGATTGCCTCCTCGGGCGGTATGTCGAAGAGCCTCAGGACGTCCCGATGGCTCC
>JAMOUL010000134.1 GCA_027062035.1 Candidatus Aminicenantota bacterium
TTTCCCCATTGTTTCAGGTTGTATCCCAGAAAAATATTCTGGTAAATCCACCTTCCCATTTCTTTTATCATTTCGTTTTCACTCTGAAGAAGGTCAAATACGGTCTTTCTGGTACCCTCTCCGTAAGCGTCAATTAGAACCTTTACCCCTTCCTCTCCGAAGAATCTTTCTATTCCCTTTAAATTAACAGGAAGCTCGATTTGTTCCCCATCAACTTCAACCAGAACTCTGTGCTTGTAGTGAAACCATCCGGTAAATCGGGAAAGGTATTTCCACACTTCTTCATCTCTGGTGTGGAAGATGTGGGGGCCATAGATGTGAACCCTCACCCCTCCCCAATCAAAATCCATGGAATTTCCACCTATGTGGGGTCTTTTGTCAATGACCATAACCCGATAGCCCTTTGTCGCCATTCTTTCGGCTACTACTGCCCCGGAAAACCCTGCTCCTACCACAAGGACGTCTATTCCCATTTTTCTCCTGCCATCCCCATTGCAGCCAGGATTCCAGAAGCCGCTGCCCCCACTATACCCCTGCTGAGTCCGGCTCCGTCTCCTGCCACAAAAATATCCTCCAGATTGGTTTTCAGGTACTCGTTGGTGAGGATTCTTAGCCCATGGAATTTTATCTCGGGAGCGTATATAAGGGTTTGGGCTGAATACACTCCCTTTATCAGGTGATTCAACTTTTCCAGCCCCTCAGTAATGTCCTTTACGAATCTGTAGGGCAATGCCATAGCTATATCCCCTGGGGTTGCATCCTTTAATGTGGGGTTTACAAAGCTTTTTCCTATTCTTTCTCCTGTGCTTCTCCTTCCCATAAGAAGGTCTTCCAGTCTTTGAATTATGGGGTTTCCCCCTCCTATTGTGGTGGCTTCGAAGGCTATAGCTTCACCATAAAGGTTGGTATTTTCAAGGGGTTCTGTAAGGGAAACTTTTACAAGAAATGCAAAGTTTGTATTTTCGCTGCGGCGGTCTCCCCTTGAATGCCCATTTACAAGCACAAAATTTTTGTATTTTTCTCTTACCACATAACCATAAGGTGATACACAAAAGGTTCTGACAATGTCGTCATAGGTGGGAGTGTTTATGTATACTTTGGGGTCCCAGGTCACCTTTGTTATTTCTTCCATTACCATAGCCGGTACCTCTACCCTTACTCCAATATCCACCGGATTGTATATAAAATCCATTCCCAGCATGTGTACCATGGATTCCAGCCACTTAGCACCGCTTCTGCCGGGTGCTATTAAAAGTGCATCGTAATGTAGTTCTCCCCTTGTTGTTTTTACCATGTGTTTTTTGGGGTCTATTTCTAAGGCCTCTTCATTTGTTCTTATTTCCACTCCGGATTCTTCCAGGATTTTTTCCACCCTTCCTATGACTTCAGGAAGTTTATCTGATCCTATATGGGCCTGTCTTGCTGGTATGTACCTGATTCCCTCCTTGGCAGCTCTTATTATCCAGTTTTCAACTTCTGCTTCCCTGGGGTCCCTGGCTCTCACCCCCAGTGCTTCAAATCTCTCCTCTACCCTTTTCATCAGTTCAAAGGTTTTTTCTCTGCCGATAAGTGCCGGAAGATTGGTGCCAATATCAGGTGAATAGTTAAGTTTACCATCAGAGAAAAGGCCTGCTCCTCCCACACCGTGAAGCAAATCAGGTCCCTTTTCCCCCTTTCTTTCTTCCACCCTTTTCCCCTTGTCCAGGATGGTTACTTGAGCTCCCTTTTCAGAGAGATAAAGGGCTGCGAAAAGACCTGCCGGTCCAGCCCCTATTATTACAAATTTCATTCTTCCTCCCCTGCCACCATGAAGATTGCAGATGTAATTAAAACTCCTCCAATAATCATGGAGAGACTCAATTTTTCGTTCAGGAAAATCATCGATGTGATTATAGCAAAGGGAAGCTGCAGGGTGATAATTACCTCACTCGTTGTTGCGTCGATTTTTCTCATGGCCTCAAGGAAAAGGTGGAATGCTACAATGGTGCAGAAGACGGCAAGGATGAGAGATACTGTGACAGAGTAAAATGTGAGTTCAATGTGCCTGAAGCCAGCTACCGGAAGGGCAAACATTCCTGTCCAGAATAAAATAGCCCAGGTCGTTTGTTCACTACCGTCTCTCTGAATCTTTCTTGAAATTACAGTGAAAACTGCCCAGAGGAAGGTAGCTAAAAATACGAGCAGGTTCCCCTTTATCGAGGAAAAGCGTAAATTCGTGAAGTCAAGCCGCGTAATGATAATAAAAGCACCGGTTACCGTTAAAAACACCGCAATGGAGGTTTTGAAATTGGCCTTTTCCCCGATGAATATGGAAATAAGGGCAACAAGGGGGAGTATTGTTACGGTTATAAGAGCAGCTTCTGTAGCTGATGTATATTTCTGTCCGAAAAACTCCATAAGAAAGGCAGAAGAGTTTAAAAAACCAAGCAGTATTAGATGTCCTTTAGCGAAGTTTTTTCCAATAAAGGGAATCATGAAGAGTGCCGCAAAGGCAAATCTTAAAAAGAACAGATCAAAGGGAGAAATTCTGGATACCGCAACCTTTACTATGGGGAAGGAAACTCCCCACAGGAACGCTGATGTAACCAGGAAAAAAATCGCCCTTTTTTTACTCAAACCATATTAAGATCGTGACCGAGTTTTTCCTTTTTCGTTTTCAGGTATTTTTTGTTTATTTCGTTTGGAGGAATTTCTATGGGG
>JAMOUL010000135.1 GCA_027062035.1 Candidatus Aminicenantota bacterium
AGGTAAAATGTATATTGTCTTCCCTTCCTTTTCTTCCACGAAAACGGGGACTGGCTTTCCTTCCTGAAAAGTAAAAACGATCCTGCTCAAATTTCTATTATACCTTTGGATATTAGAATTTTTATTATACCCCTTGTAGTTTCCGGAGGAAAGGGACATACTTTAGAGATTTCCGATACTGACCATACTCCATTTATCCTCGAAACAACAAAACCCTCCTGTGGGGTTAATTCAAGAGAGGAAAGTTCCCTGGGTGATACCTTTAATTTGGGAACGGCAGAATCGTTTATATTTTCTATTTTTATTGCTTTATTTATCTCATCTATTTTTCGGGATATGTCTATGTTGGTCGGGTCAATTTTAAGAAGCTTCTCATATATGGCAAGGGCTTCTTTTAGCCTTCCCTCTCTAAAGAACATCTCTGCTTCTCCCTTGAGTTTTGGAAATGTATCTTCCTTTTCTTCTTCCGTCTCTTCTCTGTAAACTATTTGTCCCAGTGGTTCTATTTCCCCTTTTTCCAGATGTTCGTGTGCCCTTTTCAATGCCTCAAATTCCACTATCTGGAGTTCGTCAGCTACTTCTCTGAGAGATTTTCCCAGGTCAAGAAGGGTGAGAAATTCATCCGTCGGGGGAATTTTTACAAGGAATCTCATCTCACTGGTGGGTATTTTTTTCTTAATTTCAGAAAGTTCGTCCTTCCTTGCGTAACCTTCCAGTAACATTTCCTGAATTTCCAGCTCAAGCTCGAATGGAATTTCTTCTTCCTTCTCTTCAAAACGAAAATAACCTTCTTCAGCGGTGAAAGAATTGTAAACGATCTCCTTTACCAGGGTCGTGAGTACTTCTTCCAGTTTTTTAAGGTCTATTTTTTTGCTTTTTAATAGAACCACTTCCATGGGTATTCTTTTATGCTTGCTTATTTTAAGTGCATTTTCTATATCCTTATCAGTAAGATTGGCGAATTTTATAAGATAATTGTTAAGTCTTTCGCCGGGCTCTTCTGAAAGAGCATAACGAAGTTTTCCTTCCCTGATAACAAGCTTTTTTTCATAATCTCCTATCTTAAGAAATAATATGCCTGTTTTACCACGTAGATAGAGCCATTGCAGGACATCTCCCAGGTCCATAGTGTTTAGAGAGCCATAAATTGCCATTATTAAATAATCGTCTTTGCTTTTTCAAGAAAAATTTTGCTGGTTAATTCGTCTATGTTACATATACGTATTTTTTCTATCTTCGTCCCCTGTTCAATATAGTCCAGTATTGCTTTTAAAATAACCTCAGCACCTCTCTCCTTTGGAAAGCCAAAAATTCCGGTACTTATTGCAGGAAGTGAAACAGACTTTAGATTGTGTTTGTCAGCCAGTTTAAGAGCTGAAATAACTGCACTTCTTAGCTTTTGATCTTCGTCTCCTTCTCCCCATACAGGACCTACAGCGTGGATAACATATTTTGCCTTTAATTTTCCACCAGAGGTTATTGCTGCAGAACCTACGGGCACAAAACCGATTTTATCGCTTTCTTTCTGTATGACTTCGCCTCCCTTCCTTACAATGGCTCCCGCCACTCCTCCTCCATGCTTTAAATAGGAATTGGCAGCATTCACAATTGCATCCACATCTTCCTCGGTAATATCTCCCTTAATTATCTCCACTGACGTCTCCTTTATCTTAAAGGAGTAGAGGAGGGAATTGCTCATAGTTTTCCTTTTATAGCCCCATAATTTAAGAGGTAAATTTTGTCTCCCATTACGGATGCGATTTTATCCTTTACAAGTGAAAACTTCTGAGGAGATTGAATATATCCTTCCATTTCGACTCCTACCTTTCCAATAAGAGCTCCTTCCGGAGAAAAGAGATAGGCACAGGTTGAGGAAAGGGAAACCATAAAGTATCCTTCTTCGTCAACTCCCAGATCAACTGCAGAATTTATGATACTGACAGTATCTTCATATATGTCGATAGCACCAGGGGATACTTCCTTCCCCTCGATCTTTCTTTCGAACATTAATAGTCTGGTGGGAGAATATTTTCTAATGGAGGGGATAAGGTGTGAAAGTACATAAACCTCATCTCTGGGACTCAATTTGATTGTAAGAGTTCTGTTCAGGTACATGTTCTTTTTCTTATCCATAAAGCGTGTGTCATAGAAGGGATCGCCAAAGCTTCTTACAAATTTTCCCTGGGGACTGTAAACAGAAATAATTTTGCGGTTCTTCTTTGAATAGTCTGGAACATAGATTTCTCCTGTTTGAGAAACTGCAATAGAATATGGAACATCCTGTGTTTTGAAGGCAAAAAGGAAATTTCCATCAAGGTCATAAACCTTTACTCCTTTGAACGAATTATCAATGACGTAAAGCTGTTCGCCGAAGATGTAAAAATCCTTCAGCGAAGAAATTTCCTTCCTGCCTGTTCCTATCTGGAGCAGGTCCTTGACATACCTTCCGGCGGGGGTGAATTTGGCAATATTTCCTATATCCATGTCCTGGATATACATGTTTCCATAGGTGTCCAGGGTAAACCTCCCTGCAAAGGAGATGGGTCGTCCTGAATTTGCGATTAACGCACCTACATCGGTTATTACCGGTATTTTAATAAACCCGTTACCAGCAAAAACCAGGAAGCTAAAAATAAAAAGGGCAAAAATTCCTATCTTTCTCATCTTAATATATA
>JAMOUL010000136.1 GCA_027062035.1 Candidatus Aminicenantota bacterium
TTTTACCCCGTTACTTCCTGTCTCCGCACCTTCAACCTTTGTGGACAGGAAGAGCTGAATTTCCCTTTCCTTGAGGGCCCTGTTAAGAAAGGCAAACATATCTTTATCCATGTTTCCACCAAGGGGTGTTGGAAGGGCTTCAATTACTGTTACCCTTGAGCCCAGGAGAGAAAAGGCGGTCGCCATTTCCAGTCCTATGGCTCCGGCGCCTATTATGGCAAGACTCTGTGGAAATGTATCCGCGAACATCAGTTTTGAAGATGTGAGAACGCGCTCACCAAATGGTAAAAAAGGAAGTTCCACGGGATGGCTTCCTGTGGCAATAATTGTCCATCTCGCTTCAATCGTTTCTCCGTTTACCTTTATCTCATTCTTTTCGTTTAACTTCCCTTCTCCATGTATTACATCCACTCCGCTTTTTTCAAGGAGATATTCTACACCGGTTACAAGTTTTTCCACCGTTTCTTTCATAAATGCTTTCACCCCATCCCATGAGATGTCATAGTCCTTTACATTTATCCCCTGCCTTTTCCCCTTTTTTATCAGTTCGGCAAGGTGGGCAGATGAAAGGAGAGCTTTTGTCGGAATGCAGCCTTCATTGAGACATACCCCTCCGACCCGTTTTTTTTCTATGAGTACTACCTTCATTCCGAGCCGGGCTCCTCTTAGAGCCGCAGTATAACCGCCTGGTCCGCCTCCAATGATTGCAAGGTCATACTTCATTTGTTTTCCTCCTTGAAGACTTCTGCTTGAAAGGAATAAAGTCTGGCTCCTTTTCGCCAGCAGTCGGGTTCCACCCCTGCCTTGAGGCATACAGCATTTAAAAATTGAAATCTATCCCATCCCTGTTCAACAGGCACCTGGGGAAGAAGAACCCCCTGTCTTCCCATATAACTTACGATCAAACCGTCCCGGCCCACCTTAACCCTTGGTGGAAAAGTTCTTTTCGGCACGGTAAGGACTGAGATCTCTATTTCTATGTCCTTTAATTCACTTTCCTTTAATGGAGGAAACCTCGGGTCCCTGAAGGCTGCGGCCCTTGCCACCTCGAATACAGTTTTATAAAGGGGCTTTACCGGAACGATGTATCCTATGCACCCTCTTAATTCTCCGTGTTTCTTCAAAGTTACAAAGGCACCCATAGGCTTTTTTAACCTTTCTGTAGGCGGTTCTGGAGGAGAGAATTCTTCTCCTTTGAGGGCCGTTTCTATGGATTTTCTTGCCAGTTTTAGAAGGTATTCCTTTTCTTCAGCCGTTAAATTTGTATTTTCATCCTCGGGTTTCGATGCCCCCTCCTTTTTTTCTCCCATCACAAAAGCTACAGCTGAATATCCCACAACTCGATCCGTACCCGTGCCTGCCTCAGAAGAATTGCCCCATCTCAGGAGTACCGCTCTGGTCACCCCGAGTTCCTTTAATACCGCCTCTCCAAGAGCTATGGCTGAAGCACCACAGGCTTCTACCTGTCCCTTTGATGCCAGCCACAGGAATTTACGGGGGTTCAGTGACAGCATGGCGTCTATGGTTCTGGTATCCCTTTTTCTGCATTCTTTGAGGGTATGATAATGGGAAAGGTCCGAGGAGATTACAATGAGGAAGTTCTTTCCCCTCAGAAGTTCTGCGAATTTTTTCGCCCCGGCCAGTAACCTTCGGGGGTCATAGGGGCCAATAACTATGGGAACTATCTTGAAGCCAGGTTTAAGGACGCTCTGGAGAAATGGTAGTTCGACTTCAAGGCAGTGCTCCCTCACATGGAACCTTTCACCTTTGAAAAAGCCTGCTTTGCTCTTTATGAGTTTTAAAGCGAATTCACTGTCTATCTCTACTGTGCCCAATGGCGTTCTCCACCTTCCTTCGTGATATACAGCTCCTCCGGAGAAGGGATAAAAGTGAGAGGGACCCAGCAGGATCACCAGGTCGTAACTTTTTCCCTGGAGCAACTTAAAGGCATATGCCGCTGTTTTTCCTGAGTAAATGTAACCAGCATGGGGAACCTGAATGCCAAGGATCTTTCCCTGGACCGCTGGAGGATTGGCTTCCGAGAGAAATTTGTTTATCATTTCCCTGAGTTCCAGGGGATCAGATGGATAAAAGGCACCAGCTACATATGGAGGTCTTTCAGAACCAAGAAGGAAAAGTCCTAAAATAAATATTAAAAGAAACTTTAAAGACTTCATATAGAAATTATAAACTAAATCCAATGGAAATAGTTATAAAAGGTCCATGTATCGATGGAGAAAGCTTTCCTGCTTCCTTTACATAATAATCGTTCAGATCGCCTCTGTAATTGGAAGGAAAGCGGAATTTTACGCTTCCCCACCATTCATTTGCATCTATTTCCTTTATGAACCACTCTCCGTTCCATGAGTCAGATTGAGTGGATGAGAAACCGTAACTATCTGATATTGAATAAGTATAAGAAGTGGGGCCCTTAATCGAGAGAATTTTAGAATAAATGTATCCTGGCCTTATTGACATGGTAAATCTTCCCTTGGAGATCACAGGTATGTCCAGGGCTGCGTATCCGTAAAAACCAAGCCCATTTCCCTTCATTTTCGTATTGTACTCAATTGATAGCCAGTAATCTTCCACTTCTGTCTTTGATGTAAGGAAATTTCTGTAATGAAAGTTGAGAAATATGGCACCTATGGATACTTCTCCAGTTATTTT
>JAMOUL010000137.1 GCA_027062035.1 Candidatus Aminicenantota bacterium
ATTGCCGGTGGAACGTCTTGGTGAGCCAACAGAAAATTACAGAAAATTTAAATTCCCTCAGCCCAAGATCCAGGGCAATATAATTTCAGGGATTGTTATTCACATAGATCGTTTTGGTAATCTTGCCCTTAATATAAAGCCAGAGGACCTCAATGGCAGGGAAGTGGCTTTCGTCGTCATAAACGATGTAAAAATATCAAAGAAGGTTAAGACCTTTGATGAACTGAGGAGTGAAGAGGTAGGCCTTCTGGTGAATAGCCTGGGCTTTTTTGAGATAGGGGCAAAGATGCGTTCTGCAAAGGAAATTCTGAAAGTAAATATTGGAGAACCTGTCCAGCTTATTCTTGCCTGATTATTTCCCGGTTATTTCTATTTTTATTTTTAGTTTCAGCTCGATTATCTGGCCATTTTCGAGCTTAACACGGATAGGGATCTCATGTTCGCCCGGGGAAACGGTAATACTTATTTTTCGATCCCTGGCAGGAGAAACCGTGTGAGGAGGCTCTGGCGGTTCCTCGGGAAGTAACTCGTTTAGAGGCTCAGGAGTTTTTAATTTCTCTGTTACCCGTTTCTCTTCAGGTATTGGCTCTGGAGGTTTTTCCTCAAGCTCCAATTCCGAAGAAAGGGTTTCCTGTTTGGTGGTGGGCATGTCGCCCTGCCTTGAGCCCATGAAATCACCAAAGATATCGGCTTTTTTATATGCATCGGTTGGTTCATCCCTTTTTGCACTGACTACAGGCTCTTCCACAAGGTCTTCCTCGGGCATCTGCTCTTCCTCTTCGAATTCAATAATGTCTTCCTCTGGTAGAGGGGTTTCCTCTTCCTTTACTTCTTTAACGAGTGTTGATTCCTGAAAACCAAGAAATTCCTTTTTTAATGGAGCTTCATCAAGGTCAAAGGGAGATTCGGGTGTAGGCGGTTTTGAAAAACATTTTTTAAGGTCATCCACCAGGGATGGTACGTCCATATCGTTGAGTATGGAATATTTATTTTTAAGAGAATTAAGGGTGGATTCTGTAATGGCAAAGAGAGTTTCCAGTACGCCCTCTCCTTTTATGGCTATTGAAGGAAAGGAAGGACGTCCCAGTTCATTGAGAGCCGAATCCAGCTTCTGAATGGAGAGAATATTGGGAAGGTCTCTTTTGTTGTACTGAAGAACAAGGGGAATGGTGTTGTAATTAAGACCGTTGAGCTTCAGGTTTTTCTTCATGCTTTCCAGACTTTCCAGGTTGTTTTCCAGAAGCTCCTTTTGTGAGTCTGCCACAAAAACCACTCCGTCCGCTCCCTGAAGAACCAATCTTCTGGTGGATTCGTAAAAGACCTGACCAGGTACTGTATATAGCTGAATCCTTACCTTGTAATCTGTTTTTGTGCCCAGGGAAAATGGGAGAAAGTCAAAGAAAAGGGTTCTATCTTCCTTTGTTGGAAGGGTAACCATCTTTCCCTTTCTTTCCTGGGGAAGTCTTTCAGAAATTTTCTTTACATTTGTGGTTTTACCCGACAGGGCAGGCCCATAATATACTATTTTTACCGTTATTTCTTTTGATGTGTAGTTGAGGACAGGCATTTCTCCTCCCTTTGTTCCCACCAGCAATAGGGTGGGAGGTTTTTGGCCGCGAAGACCATATTTTTCGCGAGCCTTTCCAGATATTTTCTTGTTTCGGGGTCATCTTCCTTTCCCGAAAAGTAAGTCATCCCATAGGGAAGAATGAGCATTCCCATATGGATAAGGGGAACTATCATTGCCGTTATTGCACTCTGGGCACCATCCTCTCCAGCGGCAGAAATAACTCCTGCGGGTTTTCCATCGAGAAACTTTATAGGCGTATTTTCCAGAGAAGTGAGCCTTTCAATAAGTGTCCACATAATGGCTGACGGAGCATACCAGTAAGAGGGTGTTGCGAATACTATTCCATCGCTTTCGATCATCTTTTCTGCTATTTTCTTAAAATCATCTCCCTCTTCATAGCATTTCTCAGGATTGCAGAGACTCATGTCCTGTGAAACGCAGGCCCGGCAATATTTTATGTCATAGTCTACAAGATGAAGTATTTCAAAGGAGTGACCCAGAGCTTTGAATTCCTCCTTCAGGATTTCCAGCATTTTATTATCCAGGCCGTCTTTCCTGTAGGAGCCATTGATACCAAGAAATCTCATGTTTTCATTATAACATCCTTATGAAGGTATTTGTTAATTACTGTGCGAGAAGTTGAGGACAGATCTTTACATTTGACAAATCCGTATTGCATATATGCGTTCTTGCTCTGGTGCGTCTTTGCTCATTCGCGTTTACGCGCAGACACTCAAGCGCATTGCAGGTTGTATAGGGTTGAAAAGGGGGGAAAGTTCGGGTATAGTTTTTCCATGTTTAAGAAAACAGGACATTATAGAGACGGTATTTATATTTTTGTCGATGTGGAGATGCCGGTTTACGGGATTAAAGGTCGTAAGAATTACCTTGTTGACTCTGTTTTTACCTTCCTTGCTCCAAAGATACTTGAAGACCTGGAAAGGGAAAATTTTGTGCCGGATTATCTCCTGCTAACCCATTCCCATTATGATCATCTGGGTTCAGCTCCCATTCTCAGAAAAAGGTTTCCTCATATGAAGATTGTGGCTTCGAAGAGAACTGCTGAGATCCTCGAAAAGCCCAGGGCTATTGAACTTATAAAAGCACTGGAAAAGGAAGCAGAGCAAATATTTGGTGAGGAGTCCCCCTACGAATTTGAAGCCTTCCCCGTGGATATAACAGTTGGTGAGGGAGATAGAGTGGAGGAATTTGAAGTAATAGAAACTCCAGGCCATACCAGGTGCTCCGTATCCTTTATATTTCCGGAAAAAAGAATAATTTTCGTGGGGGATGCAGCCGGGGTGGAGGAAGAAGGAGGTTACATAAGACCACAATTTCTTTCCAGTTATTCTGCCTATCTCGATTCCCTGAAGAAAATTTTGAGGTATTCTCATCTCGATCTTGCTATGGGACACGGGGGTATTTTCCAGGGACCGGAAGCTGAAGAATTTCTTAAAAGATCCATCAGGAGAACCGAGGAATTCAGGCGAGAGATAGAGGAACTTTATAAGAAGACTGGAGATCCGGAGAAGGTGGCGGAATTAATTTACGAGAAGGAATATATAGGTATGGGTATAAAACAACCCAGAGAAGCATATATGATAAATCTGAAGGCGATGATAAAGGCTGTCCTTAAAGAGTCAGCCCTCGCCTGATATTGTAAAAAACCTCAAACTTCTATTTCGTCTCTTATCCCACCCAGTATTTCTATAGCGCTTTCTGCTATGTCGGTTGTTGGGTCCACCTCTATACATTTTCTTAGATACTGGATGGCGGTTTCTGTATCTATCTCCGAGAACAGTTTTCCAAGATAAAAATAAGCTTCCTGGTATGAAGGATCAATCTCTATGGCACAGATAAACTTTTCAGCTGCTTTTTCCTTTTCTCCTATGTCCATAAAGAGAATTCCAAGAAGGAACTCCACTTCGGCGGTCTTTTGGAGCTCTTCTGTTTTTTCCGCCTGCAGAATTGCTTCCCATATGTATCCATAAATGGAAAAATTCAGCGCAAGTTTATACTGTTTCTCATAGTCATCCGGATTTTTGTAAGCGTCTTTCCATATGGTCAAAAGTTCTGGAGGGATTACCTTTCTGGAGCTATCATCTTCAAAGGAATGACGGGGTGTTCCCGTAAGAGAGAAGAGCCATTTTCTGTATTGTCTTGCAAATTGGAAACCCATGGAAGAAGGATTCATAAGAAGTTTGGTTTCAAATTCCTTCTGTTTTCTGGATTTAATCCTGAGATCCTCTTCCCAGTTTTCATCCACTTCTTTTCCGAGATCCTTGACCCTTTCCAGAAGGATAAGAGCCTCAGTGTAGTCACCGGCCTTTTCGTATTCCCTGGCCTTTTTCTCCAGATAAGAGGCATATTCGTGTTTTTGCTCTTCCAGCAGCTTTTCTACTTCCTCTCCATCAATTCTTTTAGCCTTCTCGAGAAACCACATGGACAATCTTAAAAAACCCTTTTCCTTCAGCATTATGGCGGTTTTTATCAAAAACTCGTGCATTCTGGGCATAGATCCTCCTTTAACTGAGCCTTAATATGTTTTACGTTGCTGGTTAAAAAAAATCTTTTCATATACCTATTATAAAGGTGTTTACAAGCCCAGAAAAAAATTATAAAATCTTTTGAAATGGATGTAATAGCTCTATATTCACAGACTACCTTAGTTGCAAAGCTGGTAATTCTGATTCTTCTGGCGTTTTCCTTTTATTCATGGGCAATTATCATTGCCAAGTTCTTCTATCTGAAGGCGGTAAAAAGGGAAAACGCACTTGTTAAGAGGATAATTTTCAAGGCAAAGACCATCAAGGACCTTGATGCTATAGCCAGAAGGTTTCCGAATTCCTCCTTTTCCAGGATTTTTAAAAACGTCTATGGCGCCATAAGAAACAAGAGAATCGGTACCATGGAATCGCTGGAAAGGGCATTGATTCAGGAGCTTACCGACGAGATCAAGCGACTGGAATCGTATGTGTCATTTCTTGCGATAACTGCCAGTTCTGCTCCCTTTATAGGCCTCTTTGGAACTGTTTGGGGTATAATGCATGCCTTCCATCAGATAGGTGTTAAAAAGACCGCATCTCTTGTTGCAGTGGCCCCCGGTATAGCAGAAGCCCTGATTACCACGGCAGCCGGTCTTTTTGCCGCGGTTCCTGCGGTTATTTTTTATAACTATTTTTCTGCCAAGATAAAGGACCTTGCCCAGGAAGCTGAAAACTTTTCAAATGAGGTTTTAATACTGGCAGAGAGGCTGACGAAGAATGCTGAGGAAGAGGATTTATAACCCTCCAAGGGCCATGGCGGAGATTAATGTAACTCCGCTGGTGGACGTTATCCTTGTTCTGCTTATAATCTTTATGATTACCGCCCCCATGTTTAAAGCAGGAATAGATGTTGACCTTCCACGGGCAGAAACCGCCAAGGCTCCAGCTGAACACAGGTTAATAATTACCATAGATAAGAAGGGGTATATTTATTTTGGAAAAAGGGTGATTCATCAGGCTCTTCTTGAGGAACAGTTAAAAGCATATTTTCACGGTGCTACTAAAAAGGTGGTCTTTCTTAAGGCCGATAAATCGGTCCCATATGGGAAAGTAATAGAGGTTCTGGACATCATTAAAAAGAGCGGTATTGAAACCGTTGGAATGGTTGTCCAGCCAAAAAGATAATGGAACAAAAAAAACTGCTGGCTCCAGGAATGATTTTTTCGCTCCTGTTACACGTATGCATTCTGGCTGTGGCAGTCATTGGTACATGGAATTCCCGTAACAACAGGGAGTTCAAGTATTTCGTATCCCTGGTCCAGCTCCCGGGAGGTGGCGGAGGGGGCGTACAGAAAGCCACTGCGGGACATGTGAGGGAACTTGTTGAATATTCCAGGGTCAAGGCAAAACCCAAGCTTACCTATCCCACCAGGAAGAAGAAACCCCGTCGCAGATACGTGCGTCCGAGAAAATCCAGTGTCATAGTAAAGAAAAGAAGCTCAACCAGTGGTATTGTAAAACAGAGGGTTGGTTATGGCGGAGAGGGTCCCACCATTTCCTTTGGAGCAGGAGGCGGTATGGGTGGTGGCGGCGGAGAAATGCAGCTGGGAAATTTCCCATTCCCCTTTTATCTGATAACTGTTAAGGAAAGAATTGGTCTCAACTGGAATCAGCTCATGGGTGGGAAAAAGCTGGGTGTGGAGATCTGGGTTTATTTCAAAGTAAACAGGGAAGGACGAATCATCGAAATTAAGCTGGAAAAGCCCTGTGGGATCTCCAGGTTTGACTCCTATGCATTAAAGGCGGTAAAAGATGCGGAACCCTTCCCCAGGTTGCCCAAAAATTACGATGGAGAAATTTTGGCAATAAGGGTAATATTTGAGTAAAATGTATCAGATGAGGAAAATAATAATTTTGTTTTTTGTTTTCGGCCTTTTTGCACAGCAAGAAGTGACCATCAGGATAAAGGGAGGGATACCGGCTATCAGGATAGCTGTTCCTGATTTTATAAAGAAGGTGAAAACCGACGAAGGAAGAAGAGCTGCTATGGAACTGGAGGATACCTTCCGTGGGGACCTTTCCTTTTCCAGGGTTTTCGATCCCTTATCCTCTTCCCTCCTTTCCCTTGTAAAGGATAGAAATCCAGAAAGACCGGACCTGAAGGCCTGGGAATCTGTAGGAGCAACAGTCCTCTTTATAGGCAAGGTGGAGGAAAGAAGGGGAGGACTCAGGTTTTCGGGAAAACTGTACGATACTCGCACCGGCAATTTCATCCTCGGTAAGAGTTATGTGGGAAAGTTCAAGTTTGCCAGATTAATGGCCCATAAAATGGGGGACGAGCTTCTGAAGTACTTTGGTCAGATCCCCATTTTTACTTCAAAGATTGCATTTATTTCTGATAGGGACGGTAACAGAGAGCTGTATATTATGGACTATGACGGGGCGAATCAGATGAGGCTTACCTATACTCGAGCCATGGAAATGCTTCCTGCATGGAGTACCGATGGAGAAAAAATAGCTTATACCTCCTATAGAAGGGGAACCCCTGATTTGTTTGTGAGGTACATTTATGAGGGAAGGGATAAGCTTATTGCCACAGGTGGTTCCAATATTACCGCTGATTTTTCTCAGGATGATAATCTGCTTCTTTATTCTTCTTCTCTGCCGGGAAACTATGAAATTTACCTTTATAATTTTAAGACGGAACAAAGACGGAGAATTACCTTTTCCCGGGCTTCGGACCTTTCCCCCAGATGGTCCCCTGATGAGCGCCAGATTCTTTTCTCTTCTGATAGAAGCGGTTATCCCCAGCTCTATATAATGAATCGTGACGGAAGCAATGTGAGGAGGATTACATTCCAGGGTAGCTATAATGCTTCGCCCTGCTGGGCTCCTGACGGTGACAGGATAATATATGTTAGCAGGATAGAGGGGAAATTTAACCTTTATCTTCTGTTCCTTTCCACTTCGGAGGTTATAAAGCTTACTTCGGGACTTTCCATGAACGAGAATCCGTGTTTTTCCCCCGATGGCAGGCACATAGTGTTCTCTTCCAATAGAAGTGGGAAGTATCAGATCTATATAATGGATTATGACGGAAGGAATCTGAGACAACTTACCCAGAGGGGCAATAATCAGATGCCTTCATGGTCTAAAATAAAATACAGGAGGTAATAAATGAAGAAATTCGCCATTGGGGTCCTTGTGGTCGCCTTTATTTTTACCCTTGGTGGGTGTAAGAAAAAGGAACCTGTAAAGGTGGTCCCACCCGGAGTGCAGAAGGTGGAGAAAAAATCTGAGGTTGTGGAGGAAAAACCCATAGTTAAACCTCAGGTTCAGGAAGAAAACCTTGAAGCCATGAGTCTTGAAGAGATCAACAGGAAGGGTTATCTTCACAGAATCCATTTTGACTTCGATAAGTACAACATCAGGGAAGACCAGAAGCCGATTCTTATCAGAAACGCTGAATGGCTTAAAGAGCATCCCTCAATAAAGATTCTCATCGAGGGACACTGTGATGAGAGAGGCACTGAGGAGTATAACCTTGCCCTTGGAGAAAAAAGAGCTAAGGCTGTAAGGGATTTTTTAATCAGCATGGGAATTTCCCCGGATCGTATTAAGATAGTCAGTTACGGAAAGAGCAGACCTCTGGATCCAAGACACAACGAAGAGGCGTGGGCTAAAAATAGAAGGGCCGAATTCGTAATCATAGCAAAATGAGAAGAGTCCTCTCCCTTTTTCTTGTTCTTTTGCTGGTTTCCCCGGCCTTTGCTCTGCGGAAGAGAAAAAAGGAAACAAAGAAAAAGGGAGAAGAAACTGCTGTTGTACAAGGAGTTTCTCCGGAAGAATTTAACCTTCTCAAGGCAGACCTTAAACAGTTAATGGAAAAGGTGGCCCTGCTTGAAGAAGCTATTAAGACATCCGAGCAGGTAAATTCTGAAGCTATGATGAGGATCAAGCAGCTTGAAGCCAGGCTTTCCCGCCTTGAGACGAAAATAGATGAGCTGTTATTAAAGATAAAGGGCACAACTACCACTCAAACGGATTATTCTGAATCTCCTGAGACAGAAACGACTTCTTCTGCTCCTGTTACCGGTGTTAAGGCTTCGGAACTTTACAAAAAGGGGTTTGACGCCTACATAAAAGAACACTATGGGGAGGCTATAACCTACTTCCGTCAGTATGCGGAAAACTTTCCCCAGAGCGCTCTTGCTGATAATGCCCTTTTCTGGTGTGGGGAAAGTTATTATAGGATGAACAATTTTTATGCAGCCATTACCATGTTCGAAAAGATGCTAAAGCTATATCCGGATAGCGATAAGGCTCCTTCTGCCCTGCTGGAGCTTGTTAATTGCTACAGGAAGATAGGTAACAAAAAGGAAGCCAGAAGGTATTTACAGGAATTAAAAACAAAATATCCAGATTCCAAGGAAGCTTCTTCAATAAAGTAAGGAGGTGTTTTGAGGGAAAGAGCGTCTTTAAACAAGGTTATCCTCGTGGGAAGGCTTGGAAGGGACCCTGAGATAAGATATATCCCTTCAAGAGAAGGAGAAAGAGCCATTGCAAGATTCTCTGTAGCAACATCCGAGGTCTACATTACAAGGGATGGGGAGAAGAGAGAGGTTACTGAGTGGCATTCGGTTTACTGCTGGGGAAAACTGGCTGAGTTTGTGAAGGAATATCTTCGCAAGGGAAGGCAGATCCTTATTGAGGGGAGATTGAGGACTCGTAAATGGGAATCCGAGGGACAGAGAAGAAGTAGAACTGAGATAGAAGCGGATAAGATCATAATCCTTGACAAAAAGGGAGCACAGGAAGATTTTTCAGAACCTTTATCCGAGCCCGAAGCGGAGACTGAGGCTTTCAGTCCCGATATAGACGACGAGGAACCACCTTTCTAAGAAGCCTGAGAAATTCTTCTGGACTTTAATAAGGGTATTATTGTACATTTACTAAATATATAAAAAGTTTAGTTAAAGGAGGTTTACCCATGCATTACTTCTTGTCTGAAGAAGAACAAATGATTAAAGAGCTCGCCCACAGAATAGCGGTGGAGAAAATAATTCCTGTAAGGAGCGAATATGACGAAAAGGAAATATTTCCTCACGATATAGTAAAGGTTCTTGCTGAAAGTGATCTTTTCAGGGTCTTTATTCCTGAAGAGTACGAAGGACTTGGAGCCAGGGTTTTTCCCATGACCCTTGCTGTGGAGGAACTTTCCTGGGGTTGTGGTGGAATTGCGCTCGCCTATGCAGGTACTGCTCTGGGAGCTTTTCCAATAATACTTTTTGGTACAGAGGAGCAGAAAAAGAAATATTTGCCCAAAATAGCCAATGGCGCTCTTGCTGCCTTCGCTCTAACAGAAGCAGAGGCAGGGAGTGATGCAGCCAATATAAAGACAAGGGCCGTCAGGGATGGGGATTATTATATACTCAATGGAACAAAGCAGTTTATCACCAATGCCGGTGAAGCGGAAATATACACGGTAATAGCTGTCACCGACCCTGCTAAGGGGTCCAGAGGAGCTACAGCTTTTATCCTTGAGAAGGGAATGGAAGGGCTGGAGTTCGGAAAGAAGGAAAAGAAAATGGGGATAAGGGCTTCTGTTACAAGGGAAGTTATAATGAAGGACGTGAAGGTTCACAAAAGTCAGGTTCTGGGAAAGGAGGGAAGGGGATTTATCATTGCAATGAGGACCTTTGATTATACAAGACCAGGGGTTGCTGCTCAGGCCCTTGGAATTGCTCAGGCTGCCTTTGATGCTGCGGCAAAGTACGCCACAGAAAGATACCAGTTCGGTAAACCCATCGCTTCATTCCAGGCAATACAGCATATGCTGGCTGATATGGGAACCAAAATTGAAGCAGTAAGAGCCCTCATTTACTCTGTAGCAAGGGCTATAGATGCCGGTCACAGTTCACCTAAGGAATCCGCCATGACAAAGGTTCTGGCTTCAGATGTTGCCATGGAGGTTACCACAAATGCAGTTCAGATCTTCGGCGGGTATGGTTATATGAAGGAATACCCTGTAGAAAAGATGATGAGGGATGCCAAGATAACCCAGATATACGAAGGAACGAACCAGATCCTCAGGAACGTTATAGCAAGTAAGATAATAAAAGAGGCAAAATGAACATCTTTGTCTGTATAAAACAGGTCCCCAATACAGCAAAGGTGAAGTGGGATCTGGAACGGGGGACACTGATTCGCGAAGGGGTGGAGTCCATATGTAATCCATTTGACCTCCACGCCATAGAAGAGGCTATAAGGATCAGGGAAAGAACTGGAAAGGGAAAGGTTATAGCAATGACCATGGGACCTCCACAGGCAGAGGATATACTCAAAGAAGCCATTTCAATGGGAGTGGATGATGCCATCCTTATTTCGGATAGAGCCTTTGCAGGAGCAGATACCCTTGCAACTTCCTATACCCTGTCCAGAGCC
>JAMOUL010000138.1 GCA_027062035.1 Candidatus Aminicenantota bacterium
CCCCCGGGAGTGGAGATGGTAATGCCGGGAGACAACGTTAACCTTGAGGTGGAGCTTATCACTCCGATAGCTATGGAGAAGGGACTGAGGTTTGCTATCAGGGAAGGCGGAAGGACTGTTGGAGCAGGAACAGTTACAGAAATATTGGAGTAAAAAATGGCTAAGGATGTAAGGGTTATAATAACCCTTCAGTGTACAGAGTGTAAGAGCAGAAACTATACTACGACCAAAAATAGGAGGAATACTCCCGATAGGTTGGAGCTAAGAAAATTCTGCCCAGTTTGTGGAAAACATACCATCCATAAGGAGGTAAGATAAGCAGGCCAGTAGCTCAATTTGGTAGAGCACCGGTCTCCAAAATCGGTGGTTGGGGGTTCGAGTCCCTCCTGGCCTGCCAGGCCTTTAGTTATGAAAAACACAGATAAAAAAAGAAAGATTAACAGGGTTCCCACGGGAGGGGATACTGGTTTTGTGCAGAAAATAACCTCATTCCCCAGGAGAGCCAGGGAATTTCTTAGAGAAGTAAAGACTGAGCTGAAAAAGGTTACCTGGCCTACAACAAAGGAAGTGGTGGGAACCACGATAGTGGTACTGGTTCTCGTTGTTTTCTTTTCAATATATCTCTATATCTGGGATGTTATATTTGCCTGGGTAATTGAAGGTATAAGGAGAAGTTTTGGAGGATAAGTGGGGATGAAGTGGTATGTAATACATACCTATACGGGGTATGAAGAACTTGTTGCGAACCAGATCAGGCAACGTATGGAAAAGGAAGGTCTGGAAGATAAACTTGGAGAAATAATAATTCCAAAGGAGACTGTTATAGAAATTAAAAACGGCAAAAAGCAGATAACAACCAAAAACCCTTATCCTGGATATGTTTTTATTCAACTTGATCTGGATGACGAAGAAGCCGGGGATAAAGTATGGTATGTGGTAAGAAATACTCCCAGAGTAACGGGGTTTCTTGGCACAAGATCAAAACCCAAACCCGTTACAGAAGCAGAGGTTATGAGGATAAAAGAGAGGATGATGGAGACCAAGGATAAGCCAAGACACAAACAGACCTTCCAGAAGGGTGATGCTATAAAAATCATAGATGGTCCATTCTACAACTTTACAGGGGTTGTGGAAGAAGTGGACCCCAACAAACAGACCCTGCGGGTTATGGTAACAATATTTGGAAGACAAACCCCTGTGGAATTGAATTTCTCTCAGGTGGAAAAGTTATAAGGAGGAAGAAATGGCTGCGCCAAAAAAAGGAAAGAAAAAGAAAAAGGTTAAAGCAACTTTCAGGCTTCAAATACCTGCCGGACAGGCAAATCCCTCTCCTCCTGTGGGTCCTGCCCTTGGACAGCACGGGATAGCGATTATGGAGTTTGTTAAGCAGTTTAACGATGCTACCTCAAAGATGGAACCCGGAATGATAATTCCCGTTGAGATCACTGTTTACGAGGATAGGAGTTTTGATTTTATTCTCAAGACCCCCCCTACTTCCTATCTGATAAAGAAAGCCATTGGTATAGTTAAGGGCTCCGGAGAACCCAACAAAAATAAGGTGGGAAAACTGACCAGAAAGCAGGTGGAGGAAATTGCCAAAATAAAACTTCCTGATTTGAACTGCGACACCATTGAGGCAGCCATGAGAATAGTGGAAGGTACAGCAAGAAGTATGGGAGTGGAGGTAGAAAATGCCTAAAAGAGGAAAAAAATATCTTGAAGCAAAAAAGAAAATAGAGAAAAGGGCATACACCCTGGACGAAGCTATTCCTTTACTTAAGGAAATAAGCTATTCCAAATTTAACGGGTCGGTGGAACTTACCATGAAACTTGGCGTTGACCCGAAGAAGGCAGATCAGATGGTAAGGGGTACCGTTGTTCTTCCACATGGAACCGGCAAGACAAAGAGGGTTCTTGTTATAGCCTCAGGAGAGAAAATGAAGGAAGCAGAAGAGGCAGGTGCAGATTATGTGGGGGGAGAGGATATCATAAAGAAAATACAGGATGGCTGGATGGAATTTGATGCAGTGGTTGCTACCCCGGACATGATGAGGCACGTAGGAAAACTGGGAAAAATACTGGGTCCAAGGGGCTTAATGCCCTCTCCCAAGACGGGAACCGTTACCTTTGACGTTGCAAAGGCTGTAAAAGAAATCAAAGCAGGTAAGGTGGAGTTCAAGGTTGATAAGACCGGTAATGTGCACGTTATGGTTGGTAAAACCGATTTTACTGATGAACAACTTAAGGAAAACATAAGAACCCTTATAGATGCGGTAATCAGGGCAAAACCAGCTGCAGCTAAGGGTAAATACATAAAGTCCATTTATTTAAGTCCGACCATGGGACCATCCATAAAACTGGACCCCAATGAATTTATGAAGTAGGAGGACGATATGAGAAGGGAAGAGAAAATAGAGAAGGCGAAGGAGCTAAAAGAGCTTTTTAACGAACACAGATATTTTGTTTTCTTCGATTTTACAGGCATCAATGTTGAGCAAATCAATAACCTTAGAAGCGCACTGAGAAAGAGTGGGTCCGTTATAAAGGTTATAAAGAACAGGATAGCCAAAAAGATTCTCGATAAAACACCAGCCGCTTCTGCAGAAGACTGGCTCACAGGTCCTACAGCTGTTGTCTTTATAAAG
>JAMOUL010000139.1 GCA_027062035.1 Candidatus Aminicenantota bacterium
GAGCGAGGTTCTTTTTACAGGAGATTTTATGGCGGGCGTTAATACCAGGGAGGGAGAGGGTATTTATGCAACTGAGGAATCCTGGCAGGGAATAGAGATGTTCCATACAATTTACATGCCAGGAAACAAAGCCCTCAGAGAGACGGTGGACAGGATAGGTTTGCTTAACCCAATTCCTTCCATCCTGGCACCGCAGCATGGTGATGTTGTAAAGGGCGAGCTCGTTGTAGAATTTCTTTCCAGATTGCATAACCTTGATGTTGGGATAGATTACATACTTAAGGTGGAGCCTCAAAAAGAGCTTGTGGTAAATGCCATTGAAGCTTTCAGGCAGAGAATTCAGGAGAGTTATCCGGAGGAGTATAAGAAAATAAGAAAGGCCATCATGGAACCCGGAGAATTTACTTCAGTGTTTGTATTTTCAGGGGACCACCTTGTAGATATTAAAGTGGAACCCGAGGATGCAATACGCTACTTGGTGGGGATTATTGAGAAAAATATTACCCCTGACCTTGTTCCCGAGATAAAAACCTATCTTATGCTCGAACTTGAAACTCACAATGTAACAACCTCAACGTCCATATTTACCAAGTTGCAGTCTTCCAGGGAGGGAAGGGTTTCCATCGACAACCTTCTGGATGATACCTTTTAGTGAACCTTCCTGGATAATTTTCGAGGAATTATAAAGAAGAGTGCAATCCTTCTAAAATGTGAATTTTATTTAATATCCAATATGCTTTAAAATTTAACAGTCAAGAGGAGGTGGGAATGTATTTTTCTGTCATGGTATTCCGGAAAGAAAGTTTCAGGTCACTAAACAGATTAATGAGATTTTTACCTGTATTTTTTGTGATTTTTTTTCAGCGTGTTATTTTCTCAGGGTAATAAAAAGAAGCTCCAAAGAAAGATTTAAATCTGATAAACGGAAACAAATAAGCATTTTTTATCGGTATTTTCTTGAAAGAATCAGGTAAATAGTTAATAAAATTGAAGAATAAATTTCATGAAACTATAATTCTTAAAAATTCAATTGAGAGGTAAAAAATGAAATTTTTTAAAACCAGATTTTTTACAGGGTTATTTTTTGTATTGTGTATTGTTCCGTTTATGTATGCTACTTCCTGGGTGAAAACTTTCTATGGGAAGCTGGATGAAGAAGCGGTAAGCGTAACTGTTACAAAGGATGGTGGATTTATATTGGCAGGGTGGACAGCTTCGCTTGGTTCTCTCCGGGATGACCTTCTGGTGATTAAACTGAATTCTGCGGGGAATGTGGAATGGGAAAAAACTTATGCTGGTAAATTAATGGATAGGGCGGTTTCGGTAGAACAAACCCGCGATGGAGGATATATCGTGGGGGGATATTCGAAATCCTGGTATCCCGGCAGGGGAATAAGCGTTGTTATGTGGGTTTTAAAGCTGAACAAGAAAGGGGATGTGGAATGGGAGAGGGCCTACGGAAGTATTGGATGTGGTTATCTGCGTGCTATAAAACAAACCCATGATGGTGGATACATTGTTACCGGAACGGCATGGGATATGGGACCCCGAAACAGGGGTGAGGATATTCTCGTTTTAAAGCTGAATTCAAGGGGAGACATTGAGTGGCACAGGATGTACGGGGGGAAGGAGTTTGATGAACCATATGATATTATCCAGACCTCTGGTGGAGGATATGTTTTGGTGGGTATAACAAATTCCTTTGGTGAAAAAGTGGGAGACTACTGGATTTTGAAACTGGATAAAAACGGAAAATCCATATGGCAGAAAACCTTTGGAGGAGAGCTGGAGGATAGGGCAACCGGTGTAGTTGAAACCGCAGATGGAGGGTATCTTGTAGCAGGATGGACAAGATCCTTCGGTGTTAGAAAATACGACATAAACGCCTGGCTGGTAAAACTCAGCAGCGAAGGAAAGATTGAATGGCAGAAAAGTTACGGGGATGAACGGCTTAACTATGCCAATTCAGTGGATGTTACTACTGATGGTGGGTTTGTAGTTGCCGGCTCCGCCAATGTTAAAGGCAGATTCCCTGACCTCTGGCTTTTAAAGGTTAAAAGCGATGGTAATATCACCTGGAATCGAACATATGGGGGAAGAATGTATGACAGAGCGTTGTCTGTGGCTCATCTTCCGGGTGAAGAATATGTTGTGGTGGGCTGGAACGAGTCCTTTCCCAGAGGAATGTATAAAAATATAATAGTTGTAGAATCGGATTCTTCAGGAATGGTAAATGGATGTATACCAGGATTTGCGATAGGAACCATACCCATTTCAGTTCGTGATACTTCTGTTGTAGCAAGGTCCACCACTGCGAAGTCAAAAACGATGAAAATATTTTCAGTGAAGACAAAGTGCCGTGTTAGAGATATAGAATTGAAGGAAGAAGTTCTTTGTAGATGATTTTAGATATCAGGAATGAAGACAAACCGGCAAGGAGTTTTTCCGTAAAAAACAATGAACCTTTTATGAAAGGAGGGCAGAATGAGGAAATTTATTATCCTGCTTTTGGTGGCAATAATGGTTGTGGTATCTCTTGTTTCATGCTCCAGAAAACAGGAGAGATTTAAGTATCCGGTGGCAAGGAAATCAGATATTGTGGATGATTATTTCGGAACAAAGGTGGCTGATCCCTACCGCTGGATGGAGGATATAAATTCTCCAGAGGTGAAAAAATGGATTCAGGAGGAGAAAAAACTTACAGATGAGTACTTCGCAAAGATCCCCTTCAGGGACAAGATCAGGAAGAGACTAACTGAACTCTGGGATTATGAAAAATTCTCCATGCCGCGAAAGGTCGGAGAATATTACGTTTTCTCCAGAAATTCAGGACTTCAGGAACAGAGCGTTGTGTACGTTCAGAAAGGGCTAAAAGGGGAGCCAGAAGTGCTGATAGACCCCAACAAGTTCTCCGAGGATAACTCCGTAGTTTTAACCGGAGTTTTCTTTTCCAATGATCTCAAATACTATGGATATTCCATTTCCAGGGGCGGTTCAGACTGGAGAGAATTTTTTGTTGTCGATTTTAAAACCAGAAAACCCCTTCCCGATCATCTTAAGTGGATAAAGTTTTCCGGGATGGCCTGGTATAAGGATGGGTTCTTCTACAGTAGATATGATGCTCCAGAGAAGGGCGAAACCCTTAAGGCTGCCAATGTTTTTCAAAAACTCTATTATCACAGAGTGGGAACTTCTCAGGATGAAGACGTCCTGGTATATCAGGATAAGGAACACCCGAGAAGGGGTTTCAGCGCCTATGTTACCCCTGATGAAAAATACCTGATAATAGGCGTATGGGAGGGATCATCCACGGGAAATATGCTCTATTACAGGAACCTTACAGGAAAGAATTCTCCCATAGTGAAGCTTATAGATAGGGCTGATGCCCATTATGGATTTGTTGGGGCAAGAGATGGAGGTTTTTATGTGCTTACTGATCTTAATGCTCCCAATTATCGGCTGGTTTTCATAGACCTCAAAAAACCGGACAGAGAAAACTGGAAGGATATTATTCCAGAATCAGAGAACAAGCTGGAATCCGTTTCTTACGTGGGTGGAAAACTCATTGCAACATATCTTAAGGATGCGAATTCAAAGGTTAGTGTCTTTACCCCCAACGGAAAATATCTTTATGACATAAAACTCCCAGGAATTGGAACAGTATACGGATTTGGTGGAAAACCTTCGGATAAGGAAACCTTTTATGTATTCACATCCTTCACCTATCCTCCTACCATATATCGATACGATATAGAAAAGAACCAGACTACGCTGTTTAAGAAGGCCAGAGTTAAATTTAATCCGGATGATTATGTTACTGAAGAGGTTTTTTATACCAGTAAAGATGGAACAAGGGTTCCGATGTTTATAGTACACAGGAAGGGACTTAAAATGGATGGTAAAAGACCCACACTTCTTTATGGATACGGTGGGTTCAACATAGCTTTGAGGCCTTCCTTCAGACTTACCATGCTCCCTATCCTTGAAAACGATGGTATCTATGCTATGGCGTGTATACGGGGAGGCGGCGAGTATGGAGAAAAATGGCATAAAGCAGGAATGCTGGAAAACAAGCAGAACGTATTTGACGATTTTATAGCAGCTGCCGAGTACCTTATAAAGAATAAATATACAGATTCAGATCATCTTGCTATATTTGGAGGCTCCAACGGTGGCTTGCTGATAGGGGCGGTGATAAATCAGAGACCCGAACTTTTCAGGGTGGCAGTTGCAGCTGTTGGTGTTATGGATATGCTGAGGTTTCAGAAGTTTACCATTGGCTGGGCATGGGTTAGTGAATATGGGTCCAGTGACAATCCGGAGCAGTTTAAGTACCTGATAAAGTATTCTCCCCTTCATAACATAAAGGAAGGATTACCTTATCCGGCAGTGCTGGTTACCACATCTGACCATGACGACAGGGTTTTCCCTGCCCATTCCTTCAAATACATTGCCACGCTCCAGGAGAAATATAAGGGGCCAAATCCTGTGCTGATCCGTATTGAGACAAAGGCAGGGCATGGAGGAGCTACAGGAACCTCAAGGACGATTAACCTTTACACAGATATCCTTTCCTTTGTTTTCTATAACATGGGTGTGGAACCTTACAGAAACATGAGGTGAATAAATAGGGGCACCTTCGTGGGTGCCCCTATCCCCTTTCTGAAAGGACAGATTCCCTGATTTTTATTTTAAATGCGCGTACTATTCATTCCGAAAGAAGCTATATACTGGTCTCTTAATACCATTGACCTGTATTTCAGAATGGAGTAAAATCCTATTTCATTATGAAAAATCCCGGATCTTCAGATATTGAACTTCGACATATGTTGAAAGAAACCCCTTCTATCTTTATTGCAAATGTTTTGCCGGTTGAAAGATACTTTTCCAGACCGATAGCAGCCGTAATTGTAAGGCTCATTTATAATACAAAGATAACTCCTAACCAGGTAACGGTGATTTCCTTTCTTATAGGAATACTTGCAGCGATATTCTTTCTGCACGGAACTCCCACAAGTTTTCTTATAGGTGGGATACTGGTTCAGCTTTCCGGAATTTTTGATTGTGCTGATGGCATGCTGGCCAGGGCCAGAAATGTAACCTCCTATTATGGTGCTTATCTCGATCTGTTTTTTGACCGTATGCTGGATTTTATCTGGTTCGTTTCCATCGTTGTGGGGTATTACATGTATTCCGGAGACGATATTCTCCTGGTGGGAGGGCTATTTGGAGCTGGCGTGTTTTTCCTGATGGAAACGCTGTATTATTTAATGAGAAATTATAAAGGCCTTAAGCGAACAGGCGAAACAGCCGAGCTAAGGGGTATTTTAATATTTGCCATTATGATTCTGGGAATACTGAATCGCCTTGATATAGGAATATATGCCCTTATGATTCTTCCTCCTATAGCGGTTCTCGTTATAATGATAATTTTTCTCAGCTGGTGGAAGAGTGAAGATAATAAGGATGTGGAGACTATGGATTCCCATGATTGAATCTTACAGCCCTATTTTTTTAGCAGGGGAAGGGATTGAAAAGTAAGTTCCTCAAACTCTCCTTTATTCTGGGGATTTTTATTCTTGTTGTGCTTTTTTATGCAATAGGCCCGGAAAAGATCCTGCATAATATCAGGAATCTCAGTCTCATGGGGTTTTTTCTTCTGATGCTGATGAGATTATTCTACTGGCTTTTACGTACGATGGGATGGAAGGTAATTCTGGAAAAATACGAGAGTACTGTTTCCCTGTGGATGGCATTTAAAGCAAGGATGCTCGGGCATTCAGTAAGCCAGTTAACCCCTACCGCACATATAGGGGGTGAAACGGCCAGAATTTTCTTCTTCAATTCTTCCAATCGAAAAACAGCGTTAGCTTCAGTTGTCCTTGATAAAACCATTGAAATTATGTCAACAACATTATTTGTGGCTATTTCCCTTATACTTTTTGTGACCCGGATTAATGTGGATTCGGATTTGAAACTCATTTACTTTGTATCCCTTGCAGGAATATTTATATTCCTTGCTTTTCTCATTTACAGACAACACAAGGGACTGTTTTCAGGAATAATAAACTTTCTCGACCGGTTAAAAATAAGATTTAAATTTATAGAAAAACACAGAACAAAAATTGAAGAAACGGACCGCTACATATCGGAATTTTATACCAGACACAGACGAGCATTTGTGAAGTCTATGCTCCTGTATTCACTTTTATTTTTATTCTGGACAGCAGAAATTCACCTCACCCTTACCTTTATGGGAGCAAGAAATATATCCTTTCTGGACAGTTTTATAATAACCGCTCTGGGTAATCTTGCCCTGTTTTTCCCTTTTATCCCTGCTTCCTTAGGAGTACATGAGATTACCATAGTTTCAGTTTTCGCCCTTCTGGGGCTTGGTACCGATATGGGGTTTTCGCTGGTGCTCATAAGAAGGATAATTTCCCTTTTATGGGCCGGGATCGGATTGTTATATCAATTATTTCCCCATAGTGAACCTACTGCTCAGGTAAAAGAGGAATAGATTCGTCATTTTGTTTGTCCACTACAATGGCTTTTTCTATAATTTCTTTATAATTACAGGAGGTAATCATGAGAAAATTTTTCGCAGCTTTTCTTATTGTACTCAGTTTTTCCTTCCTTTATTCTGCTGAGAAAAGGGCTTTTACAATTGAGGACCTTTACAGGTTAAAGAATATAAGCGGTCTTGCCCTTTCTCCCGATGGTAATAAACTGGCATTTGTGGTTACAGAATACTATTTGAAAAAAGGGAAGAGCAATTCAGATATCTACCTTATGGACCTTAAAACCTCCAGAACAATAAGACTTACCTATAATGAAAAGGCCGATTATTCTCCCTTCTGGTCAAAGGATGGGGAATATCTTTATTTCATATCCACAAGAAAGAAGGGACCACAGATCTGGAGAATGAACGTACGCGGGGGAGAGCCTGAAAAGATAACCTCCTTTTTTACAGGGGTGTCCATGCCGGTCGCAACCGCAGATGGTCGAATTTTCTTCACATCAAGTGTTTTCCCCGAATGTAAAGCAGACAGCAGGTGCAATAAAAAACTATCAGAAAAGCTCTCAAAGGGACCGGTGCAGGCACATCTTGCCACTTCCCTTCTTTACAGGCACTGGGACCATTACAGGGATTTTAAGTACAAACACATATTTTACATTGATGAGAAGGGAAAGATAAGGGAGGTTACAGAGGGAAAACATGATTTTCCTCCCTTCTCCCTGGATGGACACAGGGGATATGACATATCTCCCGACGGAAAGTATATGGTATACGAAGCCAAGCTGGTAAAACATCCTGAAAGTTCCACAAACTTTGACCTTTACATTATGGAACTTGCCACCGGTAAGACCCGGTGTATTACCTGCGAAAACAAGGCATGGGATGGCCATCCGAAATATTCACCCGACGGAAGGTACATAGCCTACATTATGCAGAGGGTGCCTGGATATGAATCTGATAGGTTCCGTCTTGCCCTTTACGACACAAAAACCGGTGTTAAAAAAGTCCTCACAGAGAACTATGATAACTGGGTGGACGATTTTGTTTGGGCCCCTGATTCCAGAACCATATATTTCAAAACCGAAGAGAGAGGCCATTATCCTATCTACCGGGTGAATGTGGATACAGGAAAGATGGATAAGGTTCTGGATGCAAAGGCTATAAGGGAGTTCGAAATAACACCGGACGGGAAAACCATCATACTGACAAGAACCTCTGTCAGGGAACCTGTGGAGATATGGAAGTACAGAATAGGAGAAAAGCTCGTGCGCCTTAGCTTCTTCAACAGGAAGATAGAGGATGAGGTTGATATCAGACCCGTTGAGGAACACTGGGTCAGGGGAGCAGGTGGTGCGAAGATTCATCTGTTCATCATAAAGCCCCACAATTTTGACCCGGAAAAGAAATACCCGTTGATACTTAACGTTCACGGGGGACCGCAGCAGATGTGGGCAGATTCCTTCAGGGGAGACTGGCAGGTATATCCCGGGGCAGGGTACATCGTAGCATATCCCAATCCCCATGGATCTCCTGGATACGGTCAGAAATTTGTGGAGGCAATTTCCGGGGATTGGGGTGGTAAGGTTATGAAGGATATTATGAAGGTTACCGATTATCTGGCCTCTCTGCCATACGTTGATGCAAACCGAATGGGTGCCATGGGCTGGTCCTGGGGAGGTTATGCTATGATGTGGCTTGAGGGGCATACCACAAGATTTAAAGCCCTTGCAGCCATGATGGGAGTTTACAATCTCAGAGCCATGTATAGTTCTACAGAGGAATTGTGGTTTCCAGAATGGGATCTCAGGGGTGCCCCGTGGGAGAATCCAGAGGGCTATAAGAAGTTTTCCCCTTCCAATTATGTTAGGAACTTCAGAACTCCCTGCCTGATAATCACCGGAGAGAAGGATTATCGTGTACCCTATACCCAGAGCCTCCAGTTCTTTACAGATCTTCAGAAAATGGGCGTGCCATCCATGCTAATAATATTCAAAAATGATGGTCACTGGCCCAATTACGTAAAGTCAATGCCTGTTTATTACAATGCACATCTGGAATGGTTCCATAAATATCTGGGTGGCGGTCCAGCGCCCTACTCCACAGAAAAACTTATAAGGAATCTTCAGTTTGAGAAAGAGAAGAAATAATTTCAGATTTTCCTGCATAGTTCCAGTTAAAAACCAGAAAGATGGAGCTGAAGATGGATAGGATATGGACCCAGAAATTCAAAATAATGTCATTTCAGATAGACAGGAACAATAATCTTTCAATGCATGCCCTGTCTGGAATTTTTCAGGAGGCAGCAGGAGAACACGCCAGGACACTGGGATTTGGCTATGAGGAAATGACCGTAAAGGGTTGGGTATGGGTGCTTTCCCGTATAAAGATTAAGATAAGCAGAATTCCCACGTGGAGAGAGGAGGTGAATCTCAGAACCTGGGTGGTTGAAAGAGGGCGAATGCTTTCCCGACGCGATTTTGAGCTCCTCGATAAGGATGGAAAAAGGCTGGTGTCCGCTGTTACAATGTGGGCTTTGCTTGATCTTAAAGCAAAGAGACCGGTAGTCCTTGAAAAAATAGACTTTGGCTTTCCCTACAGACCTGAAGAAAGGGTTATGGAGGAGGAACCAGGGAAACTTACAGTTCCTGCAGAGGCCAGGGACTCAGGGACTTACAGGGTTAAATACAGTGATATCGACATGAATGGACATATGAACAACATTCATTATGTGAGGATAGTGGTGGATTCCTATCCTCTGGACTGGCTTGATACCCACATTGTAAGGGAGATGGAAATTAATTACAGGGCAGAGGCCAGAATAAACGATGAACTTCTTATAAGGACTCATTCAGAAGGGGACAATTTTATCCATCAGGTAGTTAATCAGGAAGATGGCAGAACAGTAGCTGTTGTGCGGATTGTATGGGATATCAGGTGAAAAGTCCTCCCATTAGCGTTAAGTCCCGGTGCTGATTTGCTGGAAATAATTTCATTTTGTAAAATTAATTGTAATGCTTGAGACTCTCTGGAGGAAAATATGGAAGAAAAAAATGGTCTGGGAGTAAAAACTATCAAGCAGCTTGTGTATGAGCATCTTAGAGATCAGATCAGAAAGAGGGAGCTGCTACCGGGCGAGGCCATCAATCTGGAAAAAACAGCAAAGAGATTGGGGGTGAGTCGAACCCCTCTCCGTGAAGCGCTTATCCAGCTGGAGATGGAGGGTTTTGTAAGTATACTTCCTCACAAGGGGGTTTTTGTTAACAATATTACAAAAGAGGATATAAGGCACTTTTATCAGATAATAGGAGCCCTTGAGGCAGCAGCCATCCTTTCTGCCTATCCTCTTTTGAAAAAAGAGCACATTAAATCGTTAAAGGAAATGAATAAAACGCTAAAGAGTGCGGTTAAGAACAGGGATTTTCACCTTTACAATAGGGTAAATATTGAATTTCACGATTTATTTATGGAGCTTTCAGGAAATTCTGTCTTGAGGAGGATTGTAAACACCCTGAAAAAAAGGCTTTACGACTTTCCAAGAACGCTGGAAGGCATTGAAGAGTGGGGAAAACAGTCTATAGGGGAGCATGAGGAATTTGTCCGCCTTTTAGAACGGGGAAAATTCAGGGAAGCTGCCGAATACTGGAGGGATGTACACTGGAATTTTGATAGACAGGAGCGGTTTATAGTTAAATATTATTTGTTTGAAGATGGATATCGGTAATGATCAGACATAGAAAGCCCCCTGCTCCTTGAGGGGCAGAGGGCGGGATGGTGGGGTGGGTCTTAGAGGGGGAGCCACTCAACAGAGAGTGAGTTATTCCTCTGAGACGATTTAAAGTAGAAATATGCGGGGGTGGATACAAAAATAGAAAGCAGATAAAATCCTTTAGTTATTAA
>JAMOUL010000140.1 GCA_027062035.1 Candidatus Aminicenantota bacterium
GTAAAGAAAAGACAGGGCCCCAAAAGAGTATTTGTTTTCCTTCCGGAGAATGTTCCTGTGATACCTTTTCAGCTCGTACCCCTTATATCTTCCTATGAACTTGATGTTACCTTTAAGGCTCCTTCTTCCGAGAAGACCTTCTATGAAATACTGGGGGAAAAGACCGGTTTTAAGTTCGTGTGGATTTCTCATGGTGAGGCTTTCAGGCAAGCATCAGCAAACGAATTTGTGATAGGTTTTGGAGGTAAAGAACTCGGAGAGAAGTTGAAGGCTCTGGGGGTACCATATAGATTCTTCGGTCCGAAATTTTCTCTGGCTTTTGTGGAGAGCGATGATCTTTATCTGGTTATGGAGGATGCCCTTTCCTTTGATGGAGAGGCCTGTCTGGCTCCTGTTTTTATATTTATGGAGGAACCGGACTTTGAATTGGCCTGGGAGGCGCTTGAAAGGGCTTCTGTAAGACGTCCTCCTCAGTTGAGTTTTAATAAGGATATTTTCGAATATGCCACTTCTTTCCTTTTGTATTATAGTAAATCCTTCAGAATAGGAGAGGATTTCGCTCTTTTTTATATTGACAGATTCCCTCATCTTATTCCTCAAAGAACGGTTTTTCTTTTAAAGGGCAGCGAAGAGGAAGCCATAAGATTTCTCGGCGAAAGGTCTGATATGGTTCAGGCTATAATAACCCGAAGGAACCCCATGGTTCTTATGGAAAGAACATCTGCATCGTTGGTATTGCCTCCGGGGAGATCCCAGCTTCCACCCCTTTCCTGGTTTTTTCAGAAGGGATTGACCCTGGCCAACTTTTTTTCTCTGTGAAGCTATGAATATTTTACCTTCCATTTGAAAAGTCTTAGAATATTCTGGAAAAAATCCTGAGAGGTGAAAAATGGTGAAAATCAAAAGGGTCGAAACAAAGAAAGACCTCAAGAAATTTGTAACACTGCCATGGAAGATCTATCAGGGAGACCCCAACTGGGTCCCACCCCTTATTGCGGATGTAAAAAAACTTCTGGACAGGGAGCATCATCCTTTCCACAAGCACGCCGAGGTTGAATATTTCCTTGCCTACAAGGACGGCGAGGTTGTGGGAAGGATAGCGGCATTTGTAAATTTTCGTCATAACGAGTACTGGAACGAGAAAACCGGGTTTTTCGGCTTTTTTGAGTCCATCAATGACAAAGAGGTTTCGAGAGCTCTTTTTGAGAAAGCGGAGGAATTTCTACGGGAGAAGGGCATGGACAGGATGCGCGGACCCATGAACTTTTCTACCAATGAAACGTGCGGTCTTCTCTACAAGGGATTTGATTCTCCTCCTGTTGTTGAATACACCTACAATCCCGAGTATTACATCGATCTTTTCCAGGATTATGGTCTTGAAATAGTCCGCTTTCTCTATGCTTACAGAATTACCAAGGAACAGCCCATTCCTGAAAAGTTGAAGAGGGTGGCAGAGTACAGGCTGAAGAAAATTCCGGTGAGAAAGGCCCGGATGAAGGAATTCGATAAGGAAATTGAGAGATTTAAGATTATTTATAACGAGGCATGGGGAAAAAATTGGGGATTTGTACCCCTAACAGAAGAGGAAATAGATCACATAGCGAAGGAATTGAAGCCCATCATCGATCCGGACCTTGTTTTCTTTGCTGAAATAGACGGAGAACCTGCTGGAGCTTCGCTTTCCCTCCCGGATTTTAATCAGATTCTTAAATATGCCAATGGGCGTCTTTTCCCCTTTGGCCTGATAAAACTTCTTCTTCACAAGAAGGAGATTTACAGAGTAAGAACCTATGCAATGGGGGTAAGGGAAAAGTACAGACTCCGTGGGCTTGAAGCCCTGATGATTTATAAGACTATTGAGGAAGGACTAAGGAAAGGATACAGAGAAGCTGATATGGGATGGATTCTGGACAATAACTATCAGATGAACAGAATTCTCATGGACCTTGGTGCTCAGAAATACAAGGAGTTTGCAGTATACGATAAAGAATTTTAATGGGGAAGTTTTTAATAATAGGAATAGATGGGGTACCCTTTGACCTGATACTCGAATTCTCGAAAAGGGGGATTATTCCCAATATTTCCAGTTTAATTGAAAAGGGAAAACTGATAAAAACCAGAGCTCCGTTACCTGAGGTTTCATCTGTTTCATGGACTTCCTTTATGACAGCCCGAAATCCCGGTGAGCATGGCATATTCGGATTCGAAGAGATAGATAGAGGAACCTATCAGTATGTTTTTCCTGATTTTAACCATGTGGAGGAAACCTTCTGGGAAAGGCTTGGTTTGAATTCAATTATTATAAATCTTCCCCAGACGTATCCTGCAAGGAGAACCAGGGGAGTACTTGTTTCTGGATTTGTAGCTCCTGATCTCGAAAGAGCGATTTATCCACCTGCCCTTTTGCGCTTTCTTAAGAAAATAAAATACAGGGTTGATGCGGATTTTAACCTGGCAAGGGAGGACAAGAGAAAATTTGTAAAGCATCTTATTCAGGTCCTCAAAGTGAGGGAGAAACTTGCAAAAAAGCTATGGAAGGAGGATTGGGATCTGTTTTTCTTTGTTGTTACCGGTACAGATAGACTTCACCACTTTCTTTTTGATGCCTATCAGAATCCCGAACATCCCCAGCGAATGGATTTTGAAGGGTTTTACAGGGAAATGGATAGGATAGTGGGAAGATTTATAAATGCCGCCTTAAAGAATGGAATTCCCATCGCCATACTTTCGGACCACGGTTTTTGTGAGATAAAAGAGGAAGTATATGTTTCTCAATACCTCAAGAAATGGGGATATTTGAATTTTAAGGAGGAAGAGCCACAGGATCTCACCTCCCTTGAGCCTTCCACAAAAGCCTTTGCACTCAATCCATCCAGAATATATATCCATCTTGAGGGGAAATTTTCCCGGGGTTCGGTAAATCCTTCAGAATATGAAAATCTGTTAGAAGATCTGACCCGTCGTTTTCTTGATCTGGAAATAGATGGTAAAAGGGTTATCAGAGCTGTATTTAGAAAGGAGGAAATCTACACCGGTCCATTCCTCGAAAGGGCTCCTGACCTTGTGCTGCTTTCTCACAGGGGATTTGATCTAAAATCCGGTTTTAAAAAGAAAAAGCTCCATGGCAGAAGTCATTTTACCGGTATGCACTCCCAGGACGATGCCTTTCTCATAACCCATCCTCCCATGGAATTTCCGGAACATCCCTTTATTTATCAAATAGCGGCAGGTATAGAAGAATTTTTTACCTGATTTTATCGGGTTTCAGAGTGATAAGGACCAATTCAGGTCTCGCCATAACTCGTATTGGAGGGCCCCATGTGCCCAATCCTGATGTTACGTATATCCTCAGACCGTTTTCTCTATGATATCCATAATAATACCGGTAAACCCGGGAAGTTATTAAATGCAGAGGAAAGAGTTGAGCTTTATGTGTATGTCCGCATAACATAAGATCCACACCGTATTGTTTTGCTATTTCCCGGCCTGTAGGTCTATGCTTTAAAAGTATAAGTGGCAGGCTGGGGTTTGCCTTTTTCAGTATTTTTTCCAGTACATGTTTCCATTTTTGTCCCAGGATGCTTTCGTCTTCTATTCCAGCTACCTGTATGTCTTTTATCACCTCTATTCTGTTTCTTAATAAGTGTACATTTGCTTTCTTCAGGAAATTTACAACGAGGTCTTCTCCTGCATATATATCATGATTGCCCGTGACAGCAAAAATTCCGAAACGGCTGTTCATTCTTTTGAAAATCTTTGTGTATGTTTCTATACCCTTTGCTTCCTCATCCAGAATGTCTCCTCCAATTAGTATAATATCTGGAGAAAATGAGTTTATTTCTGGAATTATTTTTTTCAATAATAAATAATTTAAATTTAATCCAAGATGGAGGTCAGAAAGGAATACAATCCTGGTCGTTTCTTTTAAATTTTTCATTTTTTGATTCAGTGTTATTGTTCTAACAGAAAAGGCTTCAAAGAATCCATAAATAACTGTTACAATGGTAAGAGTCAGGAGGATAATTCCATATACGTTTTTTGGAAACTTTAATATTCTGGAAAGGAAGATTCGAATTATATCAGCAGATAGAGAGTATATAAACAAATAAAATACAATTCCCACCCAGAAATAAGCCAGTAAATGAAATATCAGGGGTATATAATGTGAATGTGGAAAAAGCCGGGCAATAAGTCTCGCAACTAAAAGGGAAATAAATAAAAAGAAAAAGATAATACCGTAGTAAATCCTTCTGGTTCCGGATAAATTAAAATAATAACTTATTCTATTATATACGTAATAGTGAATACTACCCCATATAGTAAGGGCAATTAAAACAAACAACAGAAGCCTCACCCACTTCATTCCCTATGTATTTTTACCCTGTTTATCTTTTCATATTCAAGTCTAACATATTTTTCTTCTTCCGGGTGAAGCTTTCAGACAGTTTTTTATTAGTGATTTTTTATAATTTTTATTCTTGCCGTGGAAGGAGTGGCACCGCCTGCGCTTGCTACAATTGTGTATACTCCAACAGGCAAATTCCCGGGAATTTTCCAGGAAAAGTTTTCAAACGTTCCGTTTCTGACCATTACACTATAACGTATTATCCTTCTGATTGTTCCATTGTTCTTTTTAAGTTCCACCCTGATGTAAGCTTTTCCAGGTCCTTCATAGGTAAGAGTAAAGTAAATATTCTGTCCTGTTTTGTAAATTGATGTTGAATTGGGAGAGGGCTCTATTAATTTTACAGCCGGAACTTTGATGGAGAACACCACCGAATTATCCTGATGTCTGCCATCCACTGTGGAAACTCTTATTTTGTATCTTCCTTCCGGAACATTTCTGACCACCCAATTGTAAGCTTCATCGTTCTGGGTTTCTCTTTCTATGGTTTTTACCAGATTATTCTGTTCGTCAAGTAGTTCTATTTTTACAAAGGGAACCATGGGTCCTGTTTTTTTCCATCTTATATTGACAACGCTGCCGTTATAGAATGTCCTTGCAATTACAGGGGATGTTATATTTAAATGAGGTCGAGAAGGATTTTTCACCATAAACTCTTTCCCTGTATCAGAAATGGCACCGTCCATTGTGGAAATTTTCACCCTGTATTTTCCTGTATAATTGGGTCGCCATGTGAAATGGCCTGAGTTAGAAATGTTTTCAAATACAATGGGATTAAGATTTCGTCCTGTTTCAATAATTTCTATTTTCATTTTTTTACCTTTTAATCCTTCAGTGTGCCACCTTATGTCACAGTGGTAATTAACGTTACACTGGGTGCTTGAGTTGGGCAATAGCAGTTTTAGTTTGGGTTGTTTTATGGAGATGTAATCTGTGACGGCGTAAACGCTATTGTCTTTTGCATCGGCTATTTTAATTTTGTAATTTCCCGGGCGAAAATTATAAGGTATGTCCCAGTCGAAAGCTCCTCTATTTTTTATACCCAGAGGGGAAGTTAATCTCAGGAAAAGGAGGGATTGTAGGATGGTAATTGTAACCCTGGAAATGTCTCCCTTTGAATGCCATTTTATATTGAGGGTATCCCCGCCATAATAAGTTTCTCCTTCCTGGGGGTGGATTATAATTATTTGCTTTATAGCATGTACTGTTAGTTCCCATGGTGAGTTCCATGTATAACCTGAGGTTTCTCCGCGAAATTCAACGCTATAATTTCCTTCAATGTTGCGGCAATTGGTGCTTATGCTGTCTCCTGCATTCCATACGAAGGATCCTGTCGCCGGTTGATGTTCCGCGATCTTAATAGAACAGTACTGATTTATATTGGGATTGGAAGAAGTGGCAGTAATTTTTTTTAGATAAATAGTAAAACTCTCTGATGAATCTGAGTATCTCCAGGAAAATGTGAGCCTTTCTCCTTCTGTTATTTCAGCTCCATGAGACGGAGCAGTTAATTCAAAGGAGTTGGCATTTACAGTAAAAGGGGACCGGGTTTCTGCTATTTCAGGAGTATTCTTTAATCTAACCCTTATATTCAGATTACCATGGGTGAGGTCTTCAGGATTCCCGGTTCTGGGATTTGGACATGTGCGCGGGATTGTCCATGAGTATCCAGTAGTGCTCATTGATGCAGGCACATTATCGGCAATCCTGCAAATACTCTGTGTGATTCCTTCTCTTCTGAGCGTTATTCTTACTGCATTATTTACTGTGGAAGGAGGAGCGCTGCTCGCAAAGCTCCACTTTATCAGAACAGTTTCTCCTGGAGAATAAACTCTTTTCCCTGGTTCCAGCCAGACATCCCCTGTAGTAATTACAGCTGGCCTTTCAATAGTGAACCACTGACTTTCTCTAAAAACCGGATGTCTCTGCCATCTTACCCTTATTTTTACTCTTCCCTCAGTCAGATTCTCCTCTACACCGGTATGTGGATTTATACAGGTAGACGGGATGTTCCACCTGAATCCAGTTGTTCCTGTTCGGATGGGAAGGTCAGCAATTATTAAACAGTTATTACGGGTTGAATTTTCCTTCCATAAAGTTATTTTTACAGGTTCATCAGGATCAATTTCATTGAACTCCCAGTAAATTGTAACAGAAGTTCCCGTTGTATAACTGCTTTGTGCTGGCGAGATGCTTACCCCGGTTATCTGTTGTGCAATAGTATGGCTTTCCATGAAAAACAATATTGCTGTCAGCAGAAATAATTTTTTTATCATAATGACCTCCTTACGAAAACTGTCGTTTATTTAATGCAAAATTCATGCCAGAAAAACTAAATAAAGTGAGAGGGATCGTTATAACAGGGGTTTAATGCGGAAAGAGTTTTCAGTTGCTGTAAAGATAAGTTAAATTGCCTTATTTGTATTCAATGTTGAAAAAGTTTGGTTTTAATTGGTTCCCTTCTTTACGTAGATTTTAAAGTATTTCAACCCCTTTTTTATTCTGTACCTTTTATTTAGCCATTTTTTGATATCTGGAGAATAAATTCCCCTTGTTTGTCCTAATGCAATGACCTCTGGCTGGAAACCTTCGAGAAATTGTAGCCATCCTTTGACTCCTCCAGGGAATTCAGCCTCTATTTTTCTGTCAATGCCCCTGAGGATAAAGAGATATCTCGATGGATTAACAAGGCCTGTAATGGCCATAAAGTGTGGGGCACCGATGGATATAATTCTGCCATGAAAATTTTTCCTGATTCCCTCAGCTTCCCTAAGCTGGTCTGTCAGAGAAAATCTGTTGTATGTATGGGGTAAAATGGCGATCAAAACTAAGAGGATAATCGATATATAATTTTTCTGTCGAAATTTCGATAGATAATGGAAAATCAGGCCTGTTCCTATAGCAGCAAAGGGAAGCAGGGGGAACATATCCTGGGACCCCTGAAAATCAAGAATGCTCCAGAAGATGGGTAGAGGAAAAGCCCACAGGAGAATTTTCGGAGCTCTCTGGTCTTTATAAAGAAAGACAAAGGAGGTCAGTCCCATAATTACGACCACAGAAGTAATGCTGTATCTCCGTAGCAGGGTTTTCAATATGTTAATTATATTTATGTACAGGGGATTTGTATCCAGATAGATAAGGTTAAAGGAAACTGCTCCTCTCCATAGTTCTATTAATGCTCCATGATAAATAAAATATGCAACGGTGATTAGTGGCAATGGCAGAACTCCACATATAAAGCTCCAGTGCTTTCTGGACTTTATACTGAGTATGAAACCTGCGATGGTAAAAAGTGCCAGTGGTTGCCAGATTAAAGCAGCAGCAACAGAGAAAAATCCAGCCAGGAAGTACTTTTTTCTTACCATGAAATAGAAAAAAAGAACCTCAAATAATGTTGTCATAGTTTTTGGTACAGGGCCTGCAGCTGCAAAGAACGAAAAGGGAAGGAATGATAGGAAAGCCAGGGCTGTAATTCTTGCTCCTTCTTCATTCAGAAATTCCTTTGAGATTAAATATAGAAATACAGGGATAAATGAAGATAGAATTATAAGTACCATCCTCAAAAAGAATAGTTCCTTCAGGTGGTTTATCTCCGGGCTGATAATTCTGATAATTTTAATAATTCCTCCAAACATAAGAGGGGCACCGGGTCCCTTGTGGTCAAAAATCCCCACATATGGAGGAATGCCTTCGGCCACTCTTTGTGCTGAGTACAGATAAATGCCAGGGTCCCTTTTAAGTGGTGAGTTGATTCCTGCGATAAATATATAAAACAGGATTGAAAGTATAAAAATGGATATTAAAGTTTTATTTACCATAGCCATAAAATTTTAAATTTATAAGATAATTTCGATAGATTTTGCCCTTTATTTTTTTGTTCCGTTCCATAATAATTGAGTGCAGAGCTTTGATTGTTTGCTTTTCTTCCTCTGTTACGTTTCCTGGATTTCTTTCTTCGGGGTTAACCATGAGGTCATAAGCTTCGAATGTCCACCATTCTCTTCCCCTGTATTTTTTCCATCTGCCTATAACCTTTTCGGGAAATTTTGTGTATTCATATGTTTGTTTGAATCCTCCTTTTTTGTTAAGCCACCGGGTTGAAATGCACGGGTTTTCGTTTGAGGAAAAATTAAAAGAACCAGAGGTGATGATGGAGTAAATGAGGTAATTGGCACAGGAGGGTTCTGACATTATTGCTGGTTTTATATCCCTTTTTTTATCTGACATAGCCCAGAGCCCTCAACGTTTCCATGTATTTTTTTGAGCCCTTAAGGGCCACCCTTTTAAATTTTAATTTGAGCATGGTTTCTATTTTCTTTATTTCTTTCTTTTCCCCGTCTGTGACTGGCAGGGAATTGGTTTCTTCCGGATCCCTTTCAAGGTCATATGCGTCGAATACCCACCATGTCTTTCCCCTTAATTTTCTCCACTCAGCTGTTATTTTCCTGGGGTATTTTAAAATAGAAAACATTTCCCTGAAACGGTTCCTTTTTATGCCTTTTTTATGCCATACAGTTGATAAGATGGAGGAAAACTCCTTCATCTTTCCGGTTTTAAGAAAGTAATTAACCAGGAAACTGGAGGAGATAAATTCGGTATGAACCTTCTTCTCAAGCAGGGGAGAGTTAATTATTAATGGAACTCTTATCAATTCTTCAAAGAGAGTATGACAATGGGAAACTCCTCCGTGATCCCAGAATTCCTCTCCGTGGTCTGCAAGAAAGACAAGGGTACCCCTTCCCAGGAATCCAGTATTTTTCAGCCGGGTGATTAACTTTGAAAACTCACGGTCCATGTATGAAACTTCTGCGTCGTAAAGGGTTTTTAAAGAGTATTTTAAATCAGGGGTAAGTTTTGCAGATGTGTTTACAGGAAATCCCCTATCAAGTTTCATTGTAATAAGAGGACGGAGGTGATTCCATGATGGTTTTTTCCTGTTTAACAGGAATTCCGGAGGAGAATAGGGAGCATGTGGGTCCATGTAGTGGATGTAAAGAAAGAACCTTTTCCCCCTGTATTTATTGATAAATGAAATGGCTTCGTTATTCACAAAATTGGCACTGTCTCTAACTTTAAAAGGTACGAGGCTTAAATATTTAAAAACCTTGATGTGATATCTCGGAAACAGAGAGTAATAAGCAGGTTTATATAAAGAAAACGTCCACCATTCCAGTCCTACATTGAGGAATTTATGGAATCCTCTATCGAATCCGAGAAGCGGACTTACGAGTCTGTTTGCAGATATTCCCAGGGTTACGTATCCCCTTTTTTTGAAAAAACCGGCAAGGGTTCCTTCCTTTTTAAGAGCTATTTTGGCATCCCTGTCCTCCGGATAAAAATAGGCCAGTTTCCCTGTAAAGAGGGAGAATACGGACGGGATGGTACAGGAAGCTGCCGAATGTGCGTTTGTAAACATCGTGGAACTCCGGGCAAATTCCCACAAACCCGGCGTAGTTTCTTTGTTTAACCTATCTGCCCTCATTGCATCCGCAAGTACAACTATTACACCGTTTCCAGCCGGGGGATTTATTGTACTGATGTTCCATATTAGCCGCTGAATGATAAGGAACATTAGTACAATGGTACTGAATCCAAGCTGTAAGTAGAGCACTGTTTTTTCAAAGCGAAGTAATAAAAAAACAAGGACCATTGCTATTATTACAGTTGCAATAATTATTTTCCAGAGAACGTATTTTACAAAATATGCATGGTGATATTTGTCAATATAATAACCGATGAGAAAGAAGGAGGTAGAAGGCAGCAATATTATAAAAACGATGAAATTTTTTAGTTTTGTAAACAGAAAAGGAAGAATGAGAATAAAAGAAAGCAGGGTAAAGAAAAATAGATAATTTGCAATGTTTCTCCACAAAAGGGGAAAACTTATTCTGTAACCCTCCAGAAAAAAGTAAATAAAGTATTCTACAGAGCAAATGAATAACGAGTATATTACAGAAATCTTCAGGATACGAAAGAGATTTTTCATAGAGGAATTTTACTTTAATTAAA
>JAMOUL010000141.1 GCA_027062035.1 Candidatus Aminicenantota bacterium
AAGAAATCTCCGGGACCCTGTTCTTGTGGCTCTCGTGATTCCCATTGCGGTGATTTCCACCTTTGTTCTTATGTACTTTTCCAGGGTTAATGTTAATATAATGAGCCTTGGAGGCCTTGCTCTCGGAGTTGGTATGTTCGTTGACAATTCTATAGTCGTGCTTGAGAGCATGTTTCGTCACAGGAGAGAAAAATCCTCAGAAAAAGCTGCCGTGGATGGAGCCACTGAGGTCGCAGGAGCCATAACCGCTTCCACGTTTACCACCATTGTGATTTTCCTCCCTGTTATATACATCTATGGAATTACCGGAAGACTTTTCAGGGATCTTGCCCTTACGGTATCCTTTTCACTTCTTTCCTCTCTAATAGTTTCCCTTACCCTTTTGCCTTCTCTTTTTGCCGCTCTATCGAGAGAGAGGGAGCGCGAAATAGCGGAACCGGTAAAGAAAAGGAGAAAGGGAATTATTGAATGGAGCCATTTTGTACTTGCAGTTCCGTTTCAGGCACTTTTTTATTTGATTGCCTATGTTTTTAAAATTGTAGTTTTAATTTTGAAAAAGTTTTTTGAATTTTTAAAGAAAATTATATCCTCTTTATTCAGACCCTTACTTGATGGCTTTGCCCATGCATATAGTTCATTTGATAAAATTTATCACAGGTTTTTGTTACTGTGTTTGGAAAATAAATTAATCCCATTCGGTATTACTGCCCTCATGATAGTGTTTATAATTGCAAGTTATCCATTTATACAGAAGGAGCTTTTACCTTCTCCTGTGACTCCAAAATATGAGATAGAAGCAAGAACTTCCGCCACCTATGGCTTTGATACAACGGATAAAATTTCAAACGAAATAGAAAAATATTTATTAAAATTAAAGAATACAAAGTTTGTATTTACTCAGGTTGGGGCTGTGTCAAAATTTTCCGGAGCAGAGGAGTCCCTTTCTGTTAATAACATAGAAATGATAGTGGGTGTAAGGGATAGACTGCGGGGAATGGAACAGGCACGAAAAATACTTTCAAAGATGCCCGAGACAGATTTTTCCGTTTTTCCAGAGAGAAACACCCTTACCAGATACCTGCGCCTTGGGGCAGAAAACTTTCAGATGAAGGTTTTTTACAGAATACCTGATGATGGTAAAGAAGCTGTTTCCAGAATACTGAAGAGTATAAAGGATATAAAGGGACTTGTGGACGTGAAAACCAACGCCTTTTACGGAAAACCCCTGCTTGCTGTTAAATTTAAGGATGATGTACTTAAGAGAACCGGTGCGACCCGCAAGGAGCTTGCTAATATTATAGAGGCTGCCTTTAGAGGTAAAAGAATCACCACTATAAAGAGGTATCAGAGGAGTTATGATGTGGTAATTTCATCCCCCATGAGGGAAAGGAGGAAACTACAGGATCTACTTTCCCTCCCTGTTTCTATTAAAGACAGAACCTTTAGAATTTCCGAACTTATTACGCTGGAAAATCTGATTTCTCCTGGAGAAATTACCAGAGAAAATCAGGAAAAGTACTTTCAGATAAGTGCTGACCTGAAGGGGAATCTTGCGGAAATATCCAGGGAGGTGTCCAGCTCTATAGCTACCCTTGACCTGCCACCCGGGGTAAGGGTTTCAATTGGTGGAGCTGAAGAGGAGCGTCGAAAGGCGTTTCGTTCGATAAACGAAGCTCTTCTCCTTGCTGTGATCCTGGTATATATGGTTATGGCTGCTCAGTTCGAAAATCTCATACATCCTCTAATTATTATGCTTACAATACCTATGGGTTTATTCGGCGGTTTCCTTCTCCTTCTTATTACGGGAAATTCAATAAACGTCATTTCCGGGATTGGTTTTATGGTTATGGCCGGTATAGTTGTTAATGATGCAATAGTTAAAGTTGACTATGCAAATAAATTACGTGGAAGGGGCTTTAAACCCCGTGAGGCTATGATAGAAGCTTCCAGGGTCAGATTAAGGCCAATTCTTATGACCACATTTACCACGGTTTTTGGACTTCTTCCAATGGCTCTTATGCAGATGACCGGTTCTGAGCTTCAACGACCACTGGCAATTGTTGTTATCGGCGGTCTTCTTGCATCAACCTTCCTTACCCTTGTCCTTATTCCGGTACTTTATGATATGGTGTCAAAGGGTAATTAAATTTAAGTATATTTTGACAGCCGGTTCAAAAGTTATAAAATAAAAAATGAGGTTTTTATGGGAAAAGAATTACCTGAAAGCGAAGATGATTTCCTCAGGAGAATTAGCAAACTTGAGGAGGAAAATTCCCGGCTCAGAAGGAGTATAAGGGAACTTTCCATTCTTAATGAGATTGCTATAGCCATCAGCTCTGCCCTTTCTCTGGACAAAATCATAGATTTTATTATTAACAAATGCATAAAGCATTTTAAGGTAGAACAGGGTGCCATTATGCTGCTTGAGGAAAGCGAAGACAAATATTCTCTGCATACAATGGCAAGAAGGATAGACAAAAGCGATGTAAACATTCCGTATCGCCTTAACACACAGCTTACCGGATGGATGATCAAGAATCTGAGAGCTTTGCTTGTAAATGACTTGAAGAGCGATGAAAGATTCAAATTTGATGCTTCTCCGGATCTTTCCATTAATTCTCTTCTGGCTGCACCGCTGGTCTTTAAAAACAAAATAATCGGGATAATAAGTTTGTTCAACAAGAAGGAGGGGGAATTTACCGAAGAAGATAAGAGATTCATCTCTATCGTAGCGATAGAAGCTGCCCAGCTTATAGAGAATGCAAGACTTCATCAAAAGGAGCTGGAATATCAAAAAATAGAAGAAGAACTCCGCCTTGCAGCTCAGATACAGAGGGGACTTCTTCCGGGAGAGATTCCGGGAGTGAAGAACTATGATATAGCGGCTATTAATCTTCCTGCAAGAAGTGTCAGCGGGGATTATTACGACATAGCAAGGCTTTCCGATTCAAAACTGTTTTTCTGTGTGGGGGACGTATCTGGAAAGGGAATTCCTGCGGCCCTTCTTGCTTCCAGTCTTCAGGCGACATTACATGGACAGGTACTGATGGATATTTCCCCTTCTGAATGCATGAAGAATACCAATTTCGTCCTTTACAACAACACAACCCCGGAGAAATTTGCCACACTTTTTTATGGACTGCTTGATGTTCAGAGTCATGAACTTTTTTATGTTAATGCCGGGCACAATCCTCCCTTTTTTTTCAGTGTAAAGGAAAGGCAGTTTTCCCGTCTGGAAGAAGGGGGAATTATCCTTGGTTTTATGGAAGATACAGGTTACGATACCGGCAGTAAGTATTTTGATAGGGGAGATGTTCTGGTTGTATATTCAGATGGGGTTTCTGAGGCCATGAATGAAAGAGATGAAGAGTTTAGCGAGGAGAGGCTGAAGAGGATTATTGAGGGCATTATTTACGAAGAAGCCGGGAAAATATTAAATCGCATCATTGATGAAGTCAGAACCTTCAGTCAAAACGTCTCTCAAAACGATGATATTACTCTTATGGTGATAAAACGTGTAGCTTGATATTCAGCATGACCTTTTTCAGACTTTTTGTTTTTTATAAAAGTCAAAAATGTTAAAATATAACAGGAAGGAAACATGGGAAGATTAATTTTGATTGAACAATTGTTGAACCAGAAAACAGTCGATCCAGATATACATGTGCTGAATATTCCGAACTACCATATTTTTACTGTATTCGTGAATGGAAAATCCCCGGGACAGGAAATTCTAAATTAAAGGAGGTAAATTTACTGGCCTTATTGCTTCGTTAAATAAAAGAGGCAGGCCATAAAGGAGGAATATTGGTCGGGAGAATCATCTCCAATCGTTACAGGATTCTTGAAGAACTGGAAAGAGGGGGTATGGGGATAGTTTATAAAGCTGAGGACTTAAAGTTAAAAAGGAAGGTTGTTTTAAAATTTTTATCTCCTGAATTAACCCGCGATGTAGAAGCCAAACAAAGATTTATACATGAAGCTCAGACAGCTTCTTCTATAGACCATCCAAATATATGCACAATACACGATTTTCTTGAGACCGGAGAGGGGCAGGTTTTTATTGTAATGGAATACTATCACGGGAAGACCCTCAAGGATCTTGTAAAAGAGAAAATAACCCTCCATGAGGTTGTTGACATTGCCATTCAGATAGCTAAGGGTCTCTCGAGTGCCCATCAGAAGGGCATAATTCATCGTGACGTAAAACCTGCAAATATTATGATAACAGAGGATGGGGTTGTTAAAATCCTGGATTTTGGCATCGCCAAGCTGAGGGGAAAATCCGGCCTTACTCGCACAGGGATAACAATGGGAACAGTTGCATACATGTCACCGGAACAGGCACAGGGAAAAGATGTGGACCACCGGACAGATATCTGGTCCTTTGGGGTTGTTCTCTACGAAATGCTTACAGGGGAGTTGCCCTTTAAGGGGGAATACGAGCAGGCTGTTATATATTCTATCCTTAACGAGGAGCCAGAGCCTATTTCTTCCCTTCAAAAACACATTCCTTCTTCTCTGGAAAATATTGTGAATAAATGTTTACAAAAGGATCCCCTGTTACGCTATCGTAATATGGAGGAGGTTTTAAGGGATCTACATAGAGCAGAAGATAGCCTTAAAACTGGCTCTAAATCTTACACAGAAGAAAAAACAAATAAAGCCAACAAACGAATTATTTATACATTTACAGGTATTTTCTTTGTTGCATTGTTCCTGTTTGGATATCTGGTTCTTTATAAGGGGAAGAGCTCACCATCTTCTCAAGCCGCTTCTTCCCGGACGAAGGCCTTATGGAGTAATTCCATCGCTGTCCTTCCGTTCAGGGATTTTAGTCCGAATAAGGACCAGGAGTATTTCTGTTATGGAATGACGGATGCAATAAACGAGCGACTTTCCAGGATCAAGGGATTAAAGGTAATTTCTACCACCTCTGTTATGCGTTACAGGGATACGAATAAAGATATAAAAGAGATTGGAAATGAACTGGGTGTGGTCAACATTCTTGAAGGAAGCATAATGAAGGAGGGAGATCGAATCAGGGTTAGAGCTCAGCTCATAGATGCCAGAACAGGGTTTCACCTCTGGTCAGATACCTTTGACCGCAAGCTGGAAAGTATATTTGACGTCCAGGACGAGATTTCTATGGCCATTACAGAAGCCCTGAAGGCCCACATTTCTCCTGAAGACCTTGGTCAGATACGTAAACGACATTCCCGCAACACGGTAGCCTATGATTACTACCTTAAAGGAAGATATTTTATAGACAGACGTTATCTGATCTTTCAACGGGAACAGGACTATGAAACTGCCATTAAAATGTTTAACAAAGCCATAGAACTGGACCCCGAATATGCTCTGGCCTATGTGGGAATTGGATGGGCTGAGACAGCACGATATTTGGTTACGGGAAACATTGAGTTCAATATGGTACTAAGAAATTTCAAAAAGGCATACGCTTTGAATCCTGACCTTTCTGAGACCAACGCAGGAATGGGCTTTGTCTTTTCTAATGAAAACAAGTTTGATAAAGCATATGAAAGATTCAAAAGAGCATTTGAAATAAACCCGGATAGTTCTGAAGTCTATTTTGCAACCGGACTATTTTTGAGAAATGCAGGGTTGTACAAACAGGCCATATATAGTTTTGACAGAGCCATTGAACTGGACCCTTTCCAGATATGGTTTTCAGGGGGACTTGCCAGGGTGTATTTCTATAACGGAAATTTAGAGAAGGCACGGGAATATATAAAGAAAACCCTTGAAATTGCTCCAGAATCTACCATGTATCTCGAGCTATATTTTTTAATCTTAATAGCAGAAAAAGATTATGTGAATGCGGAGAAGACACTCAGAAAGATAGAAAGGGTTGATGGAAAAAATTCAAAATTTTACAGGGCGATTTTACTTGCAGCAAAGGGCGACAGGGAAAAGGCACTCAACCTTTCCCGGAACATATACGTATATTCCCTTCTCGGTATAAAAAAAGAGGCTCTGGAACTGATTGAGAAAAACATAGGACAGGACGAAGAAGTCGAGTATCTGAGCTTGTTGAACAACCCCTATTTTAAATTTCTCCATGGTGAGCCTGAATTTCAGAAAATTCTCCATAAACAAAAGAAACTATATGAGGAAAGGGTGAGAAGATACAGAGATATATTTCCTGAAAAGGGAAGTCTGAATGAAATGGAAATTTAGCGCAAATAGCCTGGAGAGGGGATAAAATGGTGGGTGAAATAATAGGCCATTATCACATCCTGGAAGAGCTCGGCCGTGGAGGGATGGGTGTTGTTTACAAAGCAGAGGATATAAGGCTTAAACGTCTGGTTGCACTGAAGTTTCTTCCCATGGAGATGACGGAAGATAGTGAGGCAAAGGAACGATTCATACAGGAAGCCCGTGCAGCATCTGCAATAGAGCATCCCAATATATGCGTGATTCACGAGATAAACGAGACAGAGGAAGGGCAATTATACATGGTTATGGGGTATTATGAGGGTGAAACACTGAAAGAACGCATCAGGCGCGGAAATATTCCTGTTTCAGAGGCTATTGATATAGCTATTCAGATAGCCAGTGGACTTTCCAGGGCTCACCAGAAGGGTATAATTCACAGGGATATAAAGCCTGCGAATATAATCATAACAGAGGATGGACTTGTGAAGATACTGGATTTCGGCATAGCCAAACTGAAGGGAAAAACGGATATTACCGCTCAGGACACTATGGTCGGTACAATAAACTACATGTCTCCAGAACAGATTCAGGGAAACAAAGTTGACCAGAGAACTGATATCTGGGCACTGGGAGTGGTTCTTTATGAAATGCTTACCGGTAAGGTGCCCTTCAGGGGCGACTACGAACAGGCGATTATTTATTCAATTCTAATTGAAGAACCTGAGCCTGTTTCCTCTCTTCAAGAAGAATTGCCCCAGGAGTTGGAAAAAATTGTATGCCAGGCACTTAAGAAAGAGCCTGAACAACGTTTTCAAAACATAGAGCAGTTTCTTACAATTTTACGTTCTTTTCAGGATAATAACCTGTTAGAGGGGAACAGGAGAATCTCAATGACAGAAAAAGAACTGCCTTCCATTGCGGTTTTACCCTTTACCAACATCAGTAACGATCCTGAGCAGGAATATTTTTGTGATGGTGTAGCAGAGGAAATTATTAATGCACTTACACAGATTGATAGGTTACGCGTGGTTGCAAGGACATCTGCCTTTGCATTTAAAGGAAAAAGCTTAGACATTCGCGAAATTGGTAAGATATTAAACGTCTCCACTATACTGGAGGGTAGTGTTCGAAAATCCGGAAATCGGGTCAGGATTACGGCTCAGCTTGTTAATGTCTCCGACGGTTACCATATCTGGTCAGAAAAGTTTGACCGGGATCTTGAAGATATCTTTACGGTACAGGATGAAATATCACAGGAGATCGTACACAGACTAAAGGGCAAACTTCTTGGAGAGGATAAAGATAGGCTGGCACGCATTCCAGTAGGGGATATGGAAGCCTACCAGCTTTTTTTAAAGGGCCGTTATTTCATGTATAAAATGACAAAAGATAACCTGAATAAAGCAATTGATTGTTTTAAACAGGCCATTGATAGATTACCCAATTTCGCAGATGCCCATGCTGGAATAGCAACTGCCTTTAGCATGCACGCAATGATGAATTATTTACCTTCTAAAATTGCCTGGAACAGAGCAAGAGAGGCAGCACTTAAGGCCCTGGCTATAGACAGAAATCAGGCATCTGCCCATTTAACTTTAGGCATAGTTAAATTATTCCAGGATTGGGATTGGCCTGGTGCAGAAAAGGAATTAAGAATTGCTCTAAAATTAAATCCCTATGATGTGAGAGTCCACACGAATTTTGCATTTTTTTATATGGTTAAGGGTAATATGGAAAAAGCTCTGGAAGAGTCCAGGTATGCATTGCAGCTGGATCCCATTTCAACGGTTTCCAATTTGACCTTTGCAGTAAATTTAATGCGGGCAAATTATCTTAAAGAGGCTGAAGAGCAGATATATAAGTTAATAGAACTTCTTCCCGGGCATTCCTATGGATACTACTTATTGGGTCAGGTTAAAATTTTACAGGGAAAATATAGTGAGGGAATTTCACATATAGAAGAGTTAATACAACGCTCAGGTAAAACAGGTCTTTTACTGTCCGCTCTGGGTTGGGCTTACGGTAAGGCCGGTTACGAGAATAAGGCCCGTGCAATTTTAAAGGAACTTGAAAGTAGCTCGCATAAAGAAAATTTTAGTTCAATTTACCTTGTTAGGATTTACACGGCTTTAAAAGAATTTGATCAAGCATTTAATTATTTGGAAAAGGCTTACCAGGAAAGGGATTCGGAGTTGATTGCTATTAAAACAGAAGAAAGTATAAGTGATTTACGTTCTGATCCTCGTTTTACCCAATTTTTAAAGAAGATGGGGTTGGCGGATGTTTAAAATTATAAAACATTACATTTTAAACAGAATTTTAAATTTTGTCAGGATTATTTATGTTTATCTATGCCCTTTCAAAATGGGCAAAATACCAGGTTTTTCAGGAATTAAAAGGAGGTCTTAAAAAATGAGAAAAAAAGTTTTATATGTGAGTGGTTCCATTGGTCTGGGACATATCACCAGAGACCTCGCAATAGCGAGAGAATTGCGAAAGCTAAATCCTGAGGTGGAAATTTCCTGGTTAGCTGCTCCTCCAGCGAGCCACTTTATCAAAGAGAAGGGCGAAAAACTTTGTCCTGAGGCAAGTATGTATGCAAATGATAGTATGGCTGCTGAAAAGGCAACAGAGAAAAACTACCGATTAAATCTTTTGAAATATTCACTTAAGGCAAGGAAGGATTGGAAGCAGAATGTTGAAGTTTTTAGAAAGATAGTAACAGAGGAAAAGTTTGACCTTATAATAGCAGATGAAGCTTATGAGATTAAGATGGCATTATCAGATGGGGAAGTCCGTATAGATGCACCCTTTGTCATGATATATGACTTTATAGGAAACATCTCTATGAGCTGGAATCCTCTCGAAAAGCTGGGGACCTATATATGGAATTTACGGTGGGCAAAATTCGGGGATTTTTTTGATGGTGAAAAGAATATAGCTCTGTTTATAGGTGAGCCAGAAGACATTCCAGACACTCGTCTTGGTTTTCTTCTTCCAAATCGACGTGAACTTGCCAGAAAGGTTTGTAAGTTCGTTGGGTATATATTGCAATTTGACCCGGCAGACTACGCAGATAAGGAAAAGGTAAGGGCAAAACTGGGCTATGGTAAGACCCCTCTGGTCATTTGCTCCATCGGCGGTACTTCAGTGGGAAGGGAATTATTAACACTTTGTAGTCTGGCCTATCCCATAATTAAAAGAGAAATCCCTGATCTGCGTATGATTTTAGTGTGCGGACCCCGTCTGTCTGCCGAATCGAAGAATTTTCCCGAGGGTTTAGAGATAAAGGAATATGTTCCTTCTCTTTATGAACACTTTGCAGCAAGCGATCTTGCTATTGTGCATGCCGGAGGCACAACAACACTCGAGTTGACCGCTCTAAGACGACCATTTATATATTTTCCCCTGGAAGGACATTTTGAACAGGAAGTTCATGTGGTGTGGCGTCTGGAACGGCATCAGGCCGGGGTTAAGATGTTATATTCACAGACAACTCCAGAATCTCTGGCTGAAAAAGTCATTATGGAGTTAAATAAAGAGGTTACATGGGCTGCTATTCCAACAGATGGTGCTCAAAAAGCATCCCGGATTATTAACCGGGCTCTTCAAGGAAGTCTGTGATGAATAGTGTATTTATTGTGTGTAGATTCAAAATTGAATTTTAATTCATGGAGAACAATGAAATGAATGGCCTTTATTATCGAAAAAAATATGAGTATATCTGGAGGAGTGGATTTTGAAGGAGGGTTCTTACGGTGGATAGAGTAATAGGTCACTACCGCATCCTTGAGGAAATTGCCCGTGGAGGTATGGGTGTTGTTTACAAAGCAGAGGATATAAGGCTTAAACGTCTGGTTGCACTGAAGTTTCTTCCCATGGAGATGACGGAAGATAGTGAGGCAAAGGAACGATTCATCCAGGAAGCCCGTGCAGCATCTGCAATAGAGCATCCCAATATATGCGTGATTCACGAGATAAACGAGACAGAGGAAGGGCAATTATACATGGTTATGGGGTATTATGAGGGTGAGACACTGAAAGAACGCATTGCCCGTGGTCCCCTTCCGGAGAAAGAGGCTGTAGATATAGCAATTCAGATAGCATCTGGCCTTTCGAAGGCGCATAAAAAGGGAATTGTTCACCGGGATATAAAACCTGCAAACATAATGGTAACAGATGAGGGGGAGGTAAAAATACT
>JAMOUL010000142.1 GCA_027062035.1 Candidatus Aminicenantota bacterium
TCCGTCTTTCTGTAAAGAAAATTTGAAACTTTGTGGGGTATAGGATGCCTCCCCGTGAAGATAAAAGGCTCCTATATGGGGAAATCCTGTAAGATTCTCCAGGGTTATAGAATGCAACCTTGCTATGTTTAACTTGTTTTCCCGAAGAAAGATCAGGTCACCCTCGGAGGTTTCTATTCTACCCCTTGTTTTTCTGCCTTTAATAAAATCTATTCTTACTTCTTTTAATTTTCCTTTAAAAAAGCCTATATTTTCGCCCTTTGCAGAAATATGAAGAATACCCTGGCGATACTTTCCGCTCCCTATTATCTCTCCTGAAAAAAGAGGGGAAATTATTCCGGGATTTACGGAGAAGGAAAAAAGAATAAAATCTCCCTTTCCATATCCAGTTACATTTATTTCAGATGTTGAAAAATTGAACTCCTTTACCTGTCCATCAATGGAAAGTCTTACCCTATAATTTCCTGATATTGTCTTTTTTCCCATTTTAAAAATGCCCTTGCTCGCACCCACCACCACACTCCCACCTTCATAATGAATAAAAGTATAGGGGGATCGAAAGGAAATTTTTCCAAAGGAAAGTTCAAGTTCTACCCCCTCAAGATCAACTTTGCCTATAAAGGGAGGAACTTTAATCTCTTCTCCCCTTCTCCCCGGCCTAAGCCGCAGAAAACCATCTTCCCCTTCCAGGGCTATGGCAGGAATTGTCCCTCCCCTGAGGTACGGGAAAATTTTCAGCCTCGAAATCCGAAAGTCCCTGGTTTCAAAGTTTTCAACGGAAAAATAGTACGGGCCTTCCTTTACAGATGTATAAGTTCCCAGATCGGACAGAATTTTAGTAACTTCAAGGTAGGCAAAGTGCTTCAGGGCAATTAAACTTAAAAGCCCTATTAAAAGAAACAGTAAAAAAAACCGAGCTTCCTCATCCTTTCATTTTCTCCCAGTCTTTCAGAAAACGCTCAAGTCCTATATCGGTAAGCGGATGTTTTATCATTTTCTGAAGAACCTCAAAGGGCATGGTTACGATGTCTGCCCCTATAAGAGCTGCTTCAAGCACGTGCATGGGGTGTCTGACTGAAGCAACTATGACCTCACATTCAAAACCATAGTTATCTATTATCTGAATAATATCCTCCACAAGTCTCATTCCATAGGAACTTATATCATCCAGCCTGCCTATAAAAGGACTGAGATAGGCTGTTCCCGCCTTGGCTGCAAGAAGCGCCTGGGCCGGAGAAAAGATAAGGGTGGTATTTACCATAATTCCCTTTGAAGAAAGTATTTTTGTGGCTTTTAAACCATCAATGGTCATGGGAATTTTTATAACAACATTGTCACCATAGGATGCAAGTTTTTCTGCCTCTTCTACCATACCCTTCCAGTCCGTTGATATAACCTCAAGGGAAACAGGCCCCTCCACTATTTTCAGAATTTCCCTTACCACCGTATCAAAATCCTTACCTTCCCTTGCTACAAGGGTAGGATTTGTGGTAACACCGTCAAGTATGCCCCAGCTGGCTGCTTCCTTTATCTTTTCGATGTTTGCAGTATCAAGAAAGAATTTCATTGGTCCTCCTCCTTTATTACTAAATTTGAAAGCACTCCTATTTCGTCTATTTGTATATCAATTCTATCGCCCGATTCAAGCTCCCCCACTCCGCCAGGCGTCCCAAAGGAAACTATATCACCCGGTTCAAGGGTCATAATTCTGGAAAGATAACTGAGAGAGTAATTTACCGGAAATATCATATTGGACATGCTTGATGATTGTCTCAGCTTTGTATTTACAAAGGTCTTCAACTTCATATTCTGATATTTCAATCCCCTGTATATACAGGGTCCTACCGGCGTGAACGTATCATAAGCTTTTGACTTCCCCCACTGCCCCTCCTTCTCCTGAACATCCCTGGCGGTTACATCATTGAGAATGGTGTATCCCAGAATAAATTCATTTATATCAAAATCCACCGGCAGATCCTTCATCCTTTTTTTGATAACCACTGCCAGCTCTCCTTCAAAATCCACCCTTCCTATTTTTCTGGGAAGCTTTATGTTTCCCAGATGACCTATAACAGAAGAAGGTGGCTTGAAAAAGAACAACGGTTCCTCAGGCACCTTTTTCCCCATTTCCTGAGCATGAGCTCTGAAATTATAAGCAAGGCAAACTATCTTTGTGGGTTTCGATGGAGGAAGAATTTTCACCTCTGAAAGTTTAACCTTTGTCCGCCCGGGTTTTATCATCTCAAAAGGAGAAGTTTCAAGTTCTCTCAGAAAATCCTCTTCAAGCAATCCGTACTTCTCTTCCCCCTGAAATTCATATCTGAAAATTCTCATCTTACCTCGACTTCTTTAACCTCTGATCTGACACTGTTATTTCCTGCATCATCTACTGCTGTCACCCAGTAAGAATGTCTGCCTGGAGGTACATTCCTGTCCCAGTAATTCTTGCTCATAACAGGTTTTTCATTCAGTCTCTTCCCATCCCTCCATACAAAGTATCCTACCACATCTGGAGTTTCACTTCCCCTCCATGAGATAAGAACATTTCTTCCTGACACAATTATATCCATCTTCTGTGGGGGTTCAGGGGGAAAGGTATCAATATACTTTATTTTTATTTCTGGAGAAG
>JAMOUL010000143.1 GCA_027062035.1 Candidatus Aminicenantota bacterium
GTTTTTACCAAGGCTCTTTTTATAAGTCTTAAGGTCAAAATAATACTTGGGCAGCCTGGAGGTCTCAGCAAGTTTCCATGCCTTATCGGAAAGGGCTATATAGGCAAGTCCAGGGGGAATCATAAGGGCCTTCTGAGAACCCGCTACAATCACGTCAACACCCCACTCATCCATGGGACAGGGGGTAGCACCCAGTCCGCTTATAGCATCAACCACAAGAATCGCGTCTGTCTTTCCGGTAGCCTCTGCAAACTCCTTTATTGGGAAAACTGTGCCTGAAGAAGTCTCGCTGAGAGTGGCGAAAACTGCCTTCACATTGGGATGTGCTTTAAGCTCTTCGTAAAGCTGTTCTCCTGTGTAGCGTTCACCCCATTCAAGTACTATTTCATGAACGTTCAGGCCCCAGGCCCTGGCAATTTCTCCCCATCTTTCACCAAATTTTCCTCCGTTTATGGTAATAACCTCATCCCCGGGAGAAAGAAGATTGGCTACAGCCGCTTCCATGGCTCCAGTTCCAGAGGATGCAAGGATAATAACATCCTGCCTGGTCTGAAAGATGTATTTCATCCCCTCTGCAACTTCCATAAAGATATTGGAAAATATCTCTGTTCTGTGATGGATTATAGGTTTAGCAGCCTCAACCAGGGCATCTTCCGGTATAGGTACCGGTCCTGGGGAGACAAGATAAAGTTTTTTAATCATGATAACTCCCTCCTTTTTTATTATTTAACAGATATATTAAAACAAATTCTTCGGCATATAATCAACTTTTTTAATTTTTTAGCCCCACCCGGGCAAATCGTTTATAATTGAAATATGAAAATCCTTGCCTGGGACACATCAACAGCTTTTCCTTCTGTTGCTTTGTTGAATGATGGAGAACTTGCAGGTGAAATAAATCTGAATATAGGTCTTCGCCACTCTTCCCATCTTCTTCCTGCCATAAATGAGCTTTTAAGAATGACCGAAACCACCCTTGAAGAAATAGATGTTTTATCAGCAACCATAGGACCCGGGTCCTTTACAGGTATAAGGGTTGGATTGGCCATGGCCAAGGCCCTTTGTTTTTCTCTGAACAAACCATTCGCTCCGGTAATCTCTCTGGATGCTCTGGCATTGAAAGAGGAAAGTGCGGATAAGGTAATAGCTGCAATAGATGCCAAAAAGGGAGACGTATTTATAGCGGAGTATTCTGGAGGGAAAAGAACGTGGGGGCCGGAAACAGTTCCCATTGAGGAGCTATGGAAAAGAGATGGGGGAACCTTCATTGGTGATGCTATCATCAGGTTCCGTACGGAAATAGAAAAGAATTTAGGTAGTAGAGCTCATATTTCATCGAGAACACTATTCATAGGAGCGGAAACAGCAAAGATTGCCTACGAAATAGCGATGAAAGGACAAACTGTGGGCCCGGAAGGCATATTCCCGCTATATCTCAGAGCCTCTGATGCAGAAATTAAAAAATGGGGAAAATAAGGGAGATGGAAGAAGAGGACCTGGATCAGGTCCTTGAGATAGAAAGACAATCTTTTCCCTCTCCATGGTCAAGGAAGGCTTTCTTCCTGGAGTTAAAAAATACATTCTCCAACCTTTATGTCTGGGAAGAAAGCGGTAAAATCTGGGCATACATTGTATGGAGATCCATAGCGGGAGAAGTTCATATAATAAACATCGCGGTTCACCCGGAGAAAAGAAGGAAGGGGATTGGAAGAGAACTCCTTACATTCTGTCTTGAAAGGGAAAAAAATTCAGAATACGCCATACTTGAGGTCAGAGCCTCCAATCTGGCAGCCATAGAACTTTACAAAAAAATGGGGTTCGTACACCTTACTACAATAAGGGATTATTATACATTACCCACCGAAGATGCCGTTGTTATGATCAAAGAATTAAACTCGCCTGATTTTCCCGTAGAATAGATGCCTCTTTATTTTCTGAGAGGTTGTCTTCGGAAATTCTTCATCCCTTATGGAAAAACTCCTTACCCTCTTATAATCGGCAAGGTCCTTCGAGAATTTTCTAACTTCTTCACCTATCAGTTCGTAGATTTTCTCTTCCTGAACAGAAATTCCCCTCTTTTCAAAGTTTTCATATATAAGTTCAAAATCAGGATATATTATGGCATGAAGTTCTTCAGCACCTGTATCGGGATTCTGACTGGCGATAACCAGGACCTCCTTTATGTAATCGGACCTCAACAGAGCCTCCTCTATCTCCTCCGGATATATATTCTTACCACCCTTTGTTACTATAACGAATTTCTTCCTTCCACTGATGTAAATGTAACCATCCTCATCTATGTAACCAAGATCTCCTGTAAGAAAAAATCTATCCTCAGTAAAAACTTCCCTGTTCTTCTCAGGGGCATTATAGTATCCCTTCATAACATTGGGTCCCCTTACTCCTATCTCTCCTATTCCCTCTTCATCCGGATTAAAAATGCGAACTTCCACATAAGGAAGTGGCCATCCAACACTTCTGTTTTTGGGGCAACATGGAGGATTTACACTCACAACAGGAGCGGTTTCCGCAAGTCCATAACCCTGTAAAATAGGGAATCCCATTTCCTCCATAACTTCAGAGACCCATCCCGGGAGTGCAGCACCACCGCTTATAAGATATTTCAGTCTGCCAAAACCCATCTTTTTTCTGAGGGCTTTAAAGGGAACCCGACCGCCTATAAGTCTGGCAGATAGTTTCATTGACCTGAAAAGAACCTTTGTGGGAAGAGATGACCTGTCAACCTTTTGAAGGACACCCCTTATGAGTTTTTCCAGAATAAGGGGAACCACCATCATTTCATGGGGCTGGCTCTCAAGAAGATCCTCCCTCAGTTCATTGGGTTTAAAGGATCTGGCAATGGTTATGGTGGCTCCAACGGATACAGGAGCAAGGAGACTGGTTGTAATAGGAAAACTGTGATGAAGGGGAAGGATAAGGAAAAATACATCCTCAGGCAGAAATTCAAAGGTCTGATAAAAGGCATCCAGATTGGCAGCAAAGTTTCTGTGAACCAGGACTATACCCTTGGAAACACCGGTTGTTCCGGAAGAAAACATGAGAACAGCTTCATCCTCAAGTGTTACATCAGGAAAGTTCAGGTACGCTTCCTCCACATCCATAACCATAGAAAACGGATATACCCTGAAACCCCTTTCCAGAGATAACTCCTTCAATTCCGGGATAAATTTGTCTGAAGCAAAAATCCCCTGGAGGTTTGCTTCCTTTATTATGTGTCTGTACTCGGAGGATTCCAATCTGGAGTCGATGGGCACAACAGCAGCACCAGCATAGGATATGGCAAAAAAGGAAATTATCCACTCAGGAGAGTTGTCTCCTATAATTCCCACCCTGTCGCCCTTACGTACACCATCTCTGTGAAGTAAAGCTGCAAGGGATATAACTTTCTTATATAACTCCCGATAAGTCAGTGTAAACCATGCCCCATTCCTGCGCATTTTTAAAGCGACTATCTCTGGAAATTCCTCCACCGTACGAGCCAGCCATTCCGGTATAACATACCAGCCACGAGATGGCCTTATTATCTCATGTTTACCCTTTTGCATATTTGAATTCTATCAATTTTCAGGCAATGCTTAAAAACCAAGACTATAAGAAAAGTTGATTTTTTCCACTGCATAATCTATCCTTTCAAACATGAAAAGGACAATTCTTGTAATACTCATTTTTGCGCTAAGCCTGCCTCTGTGGGCAGCTTCTCTTAATATTCAGATAATAGACGAGTACGGAAATCCATTACCAGGGGTAAGGATAGTACTGAAGGGCAAAAAGACCTACTTTGGATACAGCGGAGAAAGTGGAACGGTTTATCTGAACGTACAACCCGGGGATTATATCCTGGAAGCAAGGCTAAAAGGGTTCACACAGAAAAAGGTAACAGGGGTTAAGGTACTTCCCGGGAAGAAGAATTACTATCGCTTTTCTCTTCCCCTTGGAGAAGAAAAGCTGAAGGAAAAAGCAAAGGAAATTCCTTCTCCGTCCCAGATATGGCCGGTTGTAACATTTGAAAAACAGGAACTTCTGCCCCTTGAAGACAATAAACTGGGACACATTTTTCCTGAAGAGCAGGGTACATTCGTATGGAATGATTATACCATTAGCGAAGATCGCTTTCTGTTTCCCTCTTATCCCTACCTGCTGGAACTGGGTAATTATACCTTCATTTCATACGACCTTGGAGAAACACCTATTGAAAAACCGGGATATTACAAAAAGCTCTTCTCATCGGAAAATCAGCTAAATATTGAAGGACTTCCCTCAACAGGCTTATCCAGTGACCCTGAGAATCCTTCTTTCTACTCTGCATATTTCTCATCATCTCTTTCTGCTGAAAATTTCAAATTTACAGTTTCAGCTTCAGCCTTTAAAGACGAAAGGGAAATCACAGGATTTGGGGAAAGAATAAGCAGAGACGGAAAATTACTATATTTCGAAGCAATGAGGAATAAAACAGGGCTAAGGTTTATGTATACCAAAACTAATGAACCCTATGAAATAAAATATGCCAGTTTTCTTTATTCTCCTGAGAATGTTCCTTCATTAATGGTGAAATCCTGGGATTATTCTTTATTTAATATAAATAATGAAGGGGATTTCATTCACTCCATCTTCTCGGGGATAAGAACCTGGGAAAGTGATGAGTCAATCTCCTATGAGCCAGGAATAATAAATACACTCACAGGAGAAAAATCTCTCTTTGGGAGCAATTTTACAAGGATGAGGGACTATTACTTTAAAGCCTCACTGGGAATATTTCTCGACCAGATGGCAGGAGCAAGTCACACCATCCTTGGAGGTTTTGAGTTTAATTACATCACCCTCACATCAAAGTTTGGGGTCACCAATCCAATCATGAAGTATAAATACGATGATACTCCTTTTTTCCTTCCTGAAAGCGATTTAAGGTACTGGAGGATATATGGAACCGGGGAATCAGAAAAAAGAGGGTCTCGAATCCGACACTTTTCTATATATATTCAGGACAACTGGGGTTTCAGGAAATTGAACCTTTTCACCGGACTCAGATATGACAATTATTCTTCAAAATACAATTCAGGGATAAGAAACGGAAGAACCGGATGGGACTTCATCAACGGAGAAGGTTATTCGGATATATTCTCCAGAAGGGTAATTTATTCCTTCGACGGGCTGAACAGGGAAAGCTTTGGTCTTCGATTTGGTTTCTCCTATGAAATCTCAAGGGATTTTCTTCTTAAGGGAAGTCTATGCAGGTTCGGAAAGCCTCTGGGAGCTACCGAGGTAATGAACTATTTCCCCTATATGGATGGATGGGCTGACATCTTCTGGACTGACTCCAACAACGATGGAATCCCATCGGAGGACGAGCTTGTTTCATATGGGGTAATTCCTCCTCCCCACACAGATTCAAAGGCACCAACCCCATATACGGATGTAATATCCATAGGGATAGAAAAAGCTCTTCCCCATGATTTAGTTTTTGGAATCCAGGGATGGTTTGAAAACTCCAGCAGCAACATAGCCATGACTAACACGAGTGTGGATTATTTTCCAGAACATCCCTGGTGGAACTCGATGGAAATCCCTGAGCCGGGCCCCGACGGAGTTTTCGGAACTCAGGATGATGGAACCGTAACCTTTTATTACTTTACTCCCACGGAGGACAAACCTGAATACACCTGGTCCCTGACCTCAGTGGCGGTAAAGGATCTGGACTTCAACTCAAAAAATCTGAGGGTCTATTTCAGAAGACCCCTTAAAGATGGATTTTCATTTTATCTTGAAGCTTTATATATGAAAAGAAAGGGGTATGAAGGGCCAACCCCTGTAATATATTCACCAAATCAGACAGAAAATCTTAAAGCCGATTATTCCAGATACATAATAAAAGCCTCCATGACAGTTACTCCTATGAAGGATACCCATGCTTCCATGTACTTTCTTTACGATTCAGGTATTCCTTATCAGAGAAGCCTGTATGTGGTAACCGATCATTCATATCCCTTTAATTTACAGAAGATTATAGTTTCCCCTCGCGGATATGAAATTTCCAGCCCGTTTAAAACACTTAATCTCTCATTATCCCGCGACTTCAAACTGGGTACCACCGGCGCCACCCTTTATCTTAACGTTAGAAACGTTTTGAACTGGAAGAATACTCTCCAGTACAGAGGAGCACAGGGTTTTCTCACCGATGATGGAAAGTTTTACCCTTTGAATTCCTTTGGAGAAACATTAAGAAACTGGGGAGGCAGGGAATTCATTCTGGGATTGAGATTTAATTTTTAATTATGAAACTATTCGGGTATTAATTCTTCTGAACCGGTTAAAATAGCTTTGTGGAGGAATGGGGTAGAACAGAATACCTGTTTTTTAGCAGATAATTTCAGGATCTCAAGCGTTTTTAACCCCGGACAATTCCTTACACCTGCAGGGAACGTTTCACTTTAAAATAATATTCCTGCTTTAATTAAACATCTCCTCTGTTGATTCCCGGGGGTATTTCATCGGAAAATTATTGAAGGTCTTTAGCTATTTCTTTCTCAACATCAAAAAAATCAACAATATCAAGATAACTCCCAGGATGGATGAAAGGATATAGGAAGGAAGAGAAGGTAGACCGAATACGGAATAGTCAGAAAAGGGTGCTTTCCATAATCCGGAAAATTTGTCTATGCCAGAAGGAACAAATCCCAGAAGCTTTATCAATTCTTCCCTCCCCCATTCTCCCCAGGCTTCTCCTGCGAGAAGCCCCAGAGGCACCAGCGCCAGGCAAAATAGTAAAACTTTAATTTCCCTTTTCATCTTTTTTTCGCACATAGCTGAGAATTGCCACATTTAGAACCCCTTCAATGGGGCCGAAAAAGGCCAGAGCAGGAATAAGCATTGCCGGAAAAGTCACCTCAGGACCATAAGGAAAATAAAGAGGTTTACCCCCGGAATTAAAAAGGAGGGGCTGGACAGAAAGAAAGCCAGCTGCCACAGCGGAAGAAAGGATAAGGGAAAGGTACCCGGAGATAAAATACGAGAGCTTTTCCTTTTTCGCTAATAATTTCCATATCCAGTATCCTGTAAAGGCTGGAACAACCGCCATAGCCAACACGTTTGCACCATATGCGGTGATTCCTCCATCCCCAAAAAGAAGAGCTTGAATTGCAAGGACTATGGAAATAGCAGCTGTGGCCTTCCATGGTCCAAATAAAATGGCTATAAGAGACGTTCCGATGGCATGACCGGAGCTTCCCCCGGGAACAGGAATGTTTATCATCATAACCACAAAGGAGAGGGCCGACAGCAGGCCCAACCTCGCCACGGATTCTTCCTTTATAACCTCCTTAAAAGACCTGTAGATTAAAGGAATGCTTATCCCGTAGGCTACAGCACAGGTCTGAGGGGATAGAAATCCATCGGGTATATGCATATTACCTCCGATTTACTTCTCTGTTTTTCCACAATGAAAAAATTCCTGATATCCCGAATATTATGCTCAATCCTATAAGAAGTTTCAAACCCAGAGGAAAGGATGGTTTCTCAGGAAGAGAAATTTTTAAATTCTCTTTCACCCTTACATCCACTACAACTCCGTGTCCGCTTCCGTCATTTATTACAACCTGCCACCTTCCGGGTCTATCCGGGTAAAAGGAGAACCGACCATTACGATCGGTTCTCCCCTTCTGAAATTCTGTGCCCTCCCCGGGAGCAAATACCCTTACAAATGCACCCTTCATGGGTACAGGCTTTATTCCCTCGTACCATACAGTAATGGTAACCCCTCCCTTTTCCACCCTGTAGGCTACACTGTGTCCCCACAGATATCCTTTCCCTCCCACAAAAAGGGTCAGGATTAAAACAATAAAGAATTTCTTCATAAGTTATTTCACTCCGAATGTAAGTGTTGCACTGTAATCCACACGGTGGGATACGAATATCATCCACTCTCCGGAACCTGTAATCCTTATTCTTGCTATACCCTCCTTATTGCTCCTTGCCATAGCGGGAAAAGCGTCTTCTACAGGTTTATAACCTGAATAGGTGCCGTACACGAATGTGGACAGGGGTTTTCCTTCAAAAAGCACCTTTACAGGAAGGTATTCACCTGGCTTTATATCATAGGGATTTTTAAGGGGAATAAGCTCTATTCTGAAGCCACACACATAGGAGAATCCCTTTTCTCCCTTTCCAACCTGAATCAGTGCCTTGGCATATTTTCCAGAGGGACCATATGGTTCACTGGCCTTTCTTTCGCTCTTCAGGCACAGCACATAAATTCCCTCCTCTTTAACAGGAAACCTGCCTGTCCCCTTTTCTGGCACCATAACGGATTGTACACCCTCTGGGTCCACAAGAACTATCCTTTTGAACATCTTCTGGTAACGCTCTTCCTGATTTATGACCTTACTTTCCTCTGCAAGGTATTTATGGCCATATCCTATAAAATAAGTAGCATTTTCTCCAGGTTTAAGCTGATACTTTTCCATTGTTATCCACAAAGAATGACCAAAGATCATTCCTGTAATCAGAAATACACATGAAAGAACTAAAACATTTTTTCTCATCCCATACCTCCTTTATTTTAAAAATGAACCCTGAATCCTGCAGAATATGTTCTTCCTTGCCTGAAATACCTGCTTTCCTTCTCAAGTTTTTCGTCAAGAAGGTTGTCCACCGATGCAAAAAGTTCCATACCCCTGTATATTCTCTTGCTAAGGGTTATATCCACGAGATAAGCTTCATTCAAAAGCTGACTGTTGGAAGTGTTAGCATATCTTTTTCCGAGGTATTTCCCTGAAATATTTAAATTCAGGCCTATTTTTGGATTATGATAATTTAACAAAATATCAAACGTATGATGGGGAGAGTAGGGAAATTCACGTCCAGTAGAGGAAATTTCGGTACGAAGATATGTATAGCCTCCCGCTATTGAAAGATTTCTGCCAAAGTTCCTGGTAAGTTCAACCTCTATTGCCTGGCTCATACCTTTTTCGACATTTACCGTCTTAAACACAGGTACGCCATCTATATACTCCCCTGTTTTCTCAGATGTAATCATGTCCCTGAGATCATTTCTGAAGAATGAAACCCTGATCCCAAAATCATGTGAAAATCTGTGTTCTATCTCAAGATTGTATCCCCATGAATACTCCGGTTTGAGGTCAGGATTTCCTCCAAGCCAGAATCCTCCTCCCCAGGGATGATAATAAGTTTCTTCGTAAAGCTGAGAAAGGGTTGGTGCTACAAAGCCCTTACCTACAGAAGCTCTTATTTTCGTGTTAGCCCCGGCATTGATTAAAGCTCCAGCCTTTGGAACAAAAACGGTTCCCCACAGATCATGATTGTCCACCCGTAAAGCAAGGACAAGGTTTAAATTTCTCGAAAGGGTAGCCTCATCCTGGGCGTAAAAACTATTTATTCTCTGGCTCCTGGTTCCTTCTATAAGAGTGTAGGTGATCTGATCGTATCTTGACTCAGCTCCCAGGGTCAAAAGATGATTGTTGCCTATTAACCATACGTACTGTATCTCACCCCGTGTTGTTGACTCATCCCAGGTTCTCGGGTCCCTTCCCGGTCTTGCATCGAGCCTGTTCGATTTCAGATAATATCCCCTCGCAGTGAGGAATGAATTTCTGTTCATTGTAAGGTTCCATACAAGGTTAAAATTGTATCTTTCATCGCTCAGATAATCTCCCTCCTCATCGAAATAACCTGTGGTAAGGGTAAGGCTGTTTTTATCGCTGAACCTGTATTCGAACTTCCCCCTGCCGTTATACCCATCATAGGCATACCCTGTACCCATATTCTCTGACTTATTTTTGCTCCCCCCAACGATATAGTGAAATTTTCCAAAACTTCCCCCAAGGGTCATCATCGCCCTTATAGTATCTCCTGTGCCGTAGGAAGCATACCCATCGAAAATCGTTCTATCAGGAGGAGCTTTGGTGATAATGTTTACCACACCTGCCACCGCATCGCTCCCGTAAAGAACAGAGGCAGGCCCCTTGACAACCTCTATCCGGGCTATCATATCCACCGGCACCTGACCTATATCTATACTGTCTGCATGTCTTCCCTTAAGTCTCTGCCCATCTATAAGGACCAGGGTATATTTGGAAGGAAGCCCGTGTATCTTCACTGTGGCCCTGGAATAACCGTTGGTTCTTATGTTTATTCCGGGAAGCCACCTGAGAGCCTCTCCCACGGTTTGAGCGTTGGTTTTTTCAATATCTTTTGATGTTATAACTGCAGTTGTCACCGGAACGTTTTCAAGAGTATGGGGGGTTTTGGTGGCAGTCACCACCACTTCTACCTTCCCTATGTCTACAGGACCCTTCTCATGCTTTTTTGTCTTTCTTGCCGGCA